>DPSW01000272.1 GCA_003527145.1 Clostridiaceae bacterium
CACCATGCTTCGGACAGATTATGCACGACTACACTGAGCACTGGCCCGATGAAATAGGCATATGGGAATATGAAAATGGGGAAATAGCGGCTATCGTTTGTTCGGAGGGTGAGGAAAACGGAATAGTTTTTATCAATATTGACAGATTCGACCTGCCGAGGGATTTCTACAGGGAGTTGTNNGGATGGCCCAAACAAAACGGTGTGGGTGGAAATCCCCGAGAATGACCCATTGGAAGCTATAGCAAAGGAGAGAGGCTATAGCATAGATTATTCTCTGGCATTTAATATTCTGAAGATGGAAAATGAATTTGATGTCAGCATTCCAGAGGGCTTTAGGATTACAAGCTATAACGAAACTACGGCAGAACAAAAAGCCATTGCTCATGCCAGGGCCTTCGGATATATAGACGAACCCATCTATGTAGAGCGCTCCAAGAAAGCTTTCGAGGCATTGGCTGCCGCAAAGGACTTCTATCCTGAATACGGTGTGTTTATTGTCGCACCGGATGGGGAAATTGCTTCTTTCTGCTGCGTATGGTATGACGAGCTTAATAAATATGTCTCACCTGAGCCAGTGGGGACAATACCTGAATATCAGAAATTAGGACTTGGGCAGGCAGCAGTCTATGAGGCACTGAACCGGGTTAAAAGGCTTGGTGCTCAATATGCTATCATGGATTCCAACAAAGAGTTCTATAAAAGAGTAGGCTTTGTTACAGTAACTAAAATAAACTACTGGAGCAAGGTTCTATAAACTAATCCAACATATTGGACTGAAGGGGGAAGAAAAAGAATTGAGAAGGACAGGCATTATAAGCGTTGTAATATTGACGATCGGGATGCTTGCTCTATATGGCTGCAGTGTAAAAACTTCAGGAAGCAATGAAGATTTCTCCAAAAAAGCGGATGAGTATATAGCGGCTTTGAATAATCTTTGCACCCGTGAGAGAATTCACGGGAATATCTTAGTAGCCAAAGGGGGAGAAATATTATTCAGCAAAGGATATGGGAAGGCAGATTATGATAAGAATATTGAGCTCACCGAGGATACAATCTTTCTGATAGGCTCCAACACCAAGCCCATTACAGCCTTGGCTATTATGCAGCTGGAGGAAAAGGGCATGCTGAAGCTCAGAGACCCTGTATCGAAATATATCCCTTCTCAGACTGAAGGAGACAAAATAACTATAGAGCATTTGCTGACCCACACTTCAGGCATAAAGAGGGACGCCGAAATCAATTTTCATGAACCTGTTTCCCGGGATGAGTTGATTAATAAAATCGCATCCCAAGCCCTTGACTTTGAACCTGGTACAGGATATGAATACAGCAACGGAGCCTTCAGCCTATTAGCCTGTATAATTGAAAAAGTGTCCGGAGAGACCTACGAAGAGTATTTAAAGAAGAATATTTTTGAGCCTGTCGGTATGAAAAATACCGGTGCCGCAGCTTCTAATGCTGAATTTCCTCATATGGCCTCCGGCTATAAGATTTTTGATTCTCATATTGAAAAGGTCACCTCAACAATATATGATGTTTCCGCATTTTTAGGCTCAGGAAATATTTACTCTACCACTAAGGATCTGTATTTATTGTACAAGGCCCTTAACGGTGACATAGTTATAAAAAAGGAAACCATTGAAAGAATGTATGCTCACGGCTACGGATTGGGAGTGGGAGAACTGAATGGACACAAATGGATGGGCTATAATGGGCTTTTAGACAATGGATATTCATCTACAGTAATGAGATTTCCTGACGAAGAGCTAACAGTCATATCGTTGATGAATGTGAGCAATAAAGATAATATAAACCTTAATATGGCTCAAGTCCTATCTTTCATGGCTTTGGGCGAAAAGTACGATTTGCCTGTGAAAAGAGAAAAAATACAATTAGACAAAGAGAACCTGGAGAGATTAAGCGGAAGGTATCTGCTTGACAACGGAAATGTCATGACTGTAAGAAGAGAAGCCAATCATCTTGTTTTGGAGCCTTCAGCAATTAAAAATATACTTATACCATACTCGGAAACTGAATTCTACACGATGGGAAGCGAATATAGATTGATTAAATTCAATATAGATGCAGAGGGAAAGGTTGAAGGCTTGAATTACAAGGAATGTGTTTATGAAGTAAAAGGTAAAAGGATGTAATTACGCCATAGCATTAGAATATATACCCATCGCCATAGCCTCCGGCATCATGTCGAAGGCTTCCTGTATTCCTAATATAANNTAATAAGCATATTAATGTAGAATAACATTTATATTGTATATTTATATTGTAGATAATACAATATAAATATACAATATGATTTTGGAGTGTGGTAGTATGGCTGCAAAAGTGAAGAATTACACATTTTCACTGCCTGTAGAAATGATTGATAAGGTGAGAGAATATGCGGATGATAATTACATTGCTTCGGTAAATGCAGGTGTGAAGGAAGCTATTGAAGAATATTTAATGAGATTGGAAAAGGAAAAATTAATAAAAGAAATAACAGAAGCATCTAAGGATCCTTTGTTTTTGAAAGATATAGAAGAATGCATACATGATTTTGAAACCTCTGATGCTGAGACGGCAAGGAGGGTTACTGATTGGTAAAATATCAGTGGAATATTTTCGGGGTACAGCCGGACCCGGTGATTGGTTCGGAGCAAGCAGGGACAAGACCCGTTCTGATTGTATCTGAAGAAGAGATAAACAAGGCTCTGCCGACAGTTACAATTTTGCCAATAACCTCTCAGAAGCCAGGAAGAAAAGTATATTCAATAGAAGCCTTTGTCAGCAAAGATGATTCAGGCTTATCAAAGGATTCCATCGTTATGGCTCATCAAATACGCTGCATATCCAAAGAAAGGCTGAAAGAACAATGCGGTTCGATAGTATCACATAAATTGCAAGAAAGCATCAGAAATGCAATGAAAACTTATTTAGATATAATGTAGAAGTATGTCACTAGCTAAAATAGAAAGAAGGGTTAATAAAGCCTGATGGAGGAAGGAGCAGAATTGACGGCAAGGCTCTACTTTCAGAAGGCAAGAATAGTAATTTTAGATGAGGCTGCCTCTGCCATGGACAATTTGACCGAAGATNNTTATTGTTGCCCACCGGCTCAACACCGTAAGAAATGCGGATAATATTTATGTCCTTAGACATGGCGAGATTGCAGCTATGTACAGTTAAATAAGTAATATGAGGGGCAAAGCTACTTTGCCCTCTCATATATATCTCTAAGCTTTTCGTCGGTCAATGCTTTTTTGCAGCTCTGGCACAAAGCTTCTCTAAAGGCAGCCCCCGGCGTTTTACGCTTCAATCTCAATTTTCAAGCAAATAATTACTTAATCTGTTCATATCAATTATAATAACAAAACCTTCATCCTTATCAATTATACCTTCAGATGCCAAATTAAGAAGTATATTTGAAACAGAAACTCTTGAAAGGCCTGTAAGGTTTGCCATTTCCTGATGCGTAAATTTTATGCCCAGCTTGTAATAGCCCTCAGAAGTTTTAGAGCCATACTGATTGGCGAGGCTTGTAAGGGCATAGCATACTCTATAGTTTGAATCATTAGNNTGAGGCGTATTTTTTTTGACATCATTTTAAGAATACTAAAGGAAAAATCATAATTTTTGCTGAGTTCTTCAATAAACCTGGTCTTTGGTATGCTGTAGACAACTGAATATGTGGCAGCGGTAGCACTGCACATATTAGGCATTTCATCTATGGTAGAAAGTTCCCCGAAAAATGTACCCGCTTCAGCAATAAAAAGGCTTCGCTTTTCTCCATTAAAGCCATAAATGTCAAGCCTTACTCTGCCCTTTTTAACCAGATAAACACAGTCAGGATTATCCTGCTGGTGATATATTACTTCATGCTTCTTATACCCTTTTGGAGTGTAATCCTTTGTGATACAGCTCCAGTCAACATAACTCATATCAACCCATGGTGAGTTTCCTTCAATATCAACTTTATTTCTTTTGCTAATCTTACTAATAGTAATCACCTCACAATTATCTCTTAGTAGATTTTAAAATTTTGTATATAAAATTTTGTATATTTTATATATTTGTAAAATGATTTACAGAATTATTATAGCATACCTGATATGATTTTTT
>DPSW01000074.1 GCA_003527145.1 Clostridiaceae bacterium
TAGCCCATGACCTATCTGTAGTACGTTTTATTACGGATAGGCTGGCTGTAATACACAAAGGCGAGATAGTAGAGCTTGCCGAAACGGAAAAGCTTTTTAAAAATCCGCTGCATCCATATACCCGTTCTTTGCTCTCGGCTATACCATTGCCTGACCCGAGGCGCGAGAAGGAAAAGACTCTTGAGATATACGATCCGGGCTGCCATGACTACAAAGATGATACGCCTGAATGGGTACAGATTGAGCCGGAGCATTTTGTGCTGGGAAATGATAAGGAATTAGAGCAATACAGGGCAAGATTGCGCCCACGGTAGGGAACGGTCTTGACCGTTCCGCTAAGATAATTATATACGCAGATGAAAGGAGCAACAATAAATGAAAATATTTATATCTGTTGATATGGAAGGAATATGGGGTTTAGTCTCCTCAGCACATGTGGACAGGGACTCAAAGGAGTATAATCGCGCCAGGAAGCTGATGACACAGGAAGCAAACTGGGCTATAGAAGAAGCCTTTAATAATGGAGCAACTGAAGTAGTGGTCAATGACTCTCACGGCAATATGGACAATCTTATTATTGAGGAACTGGACCCCAGAGCCCAGCTCATCAGCGGAAGTCCAAAGCCTTTAAGCATGATGGAAGGAATAAATGAAACCTTCGACGGGGTCATATATGTAGGATATCATTCAAGAGCCGGCACAATAAACGGATTATTCAACCATACATACTCTGGCAAGACTATAGCCAATATAACCGTGAACGGCAAGAAGATGGGAGAATGCGGCATAAATTCCGGTGTGGCTGGATATTGGGGGGTGCCGATCCTTGCCATAGCAGGCGATGATAAGCTTGCAGCCCAAGCTAAAGAAGAAATCGGCGATCTGGAAACAANNAAACAATAATAGTTAAAAGGGCGATATCAAGATATTGTGCTCACAATCTGTCTCAGCAAGCAGTAAGAGAGCTATATAAAGCAAAGTTCGCAGAAGCTTTAAAAAATATAAAGCTAAAACCTGTCATAAAATACCAAGGGAATATCACTATGGACATCGAGTTCAATAGAGAAGTTATGGCAGAGAGTGCTATGCTTTTTCCTGAAGCTCTGAGGCTTGACGAAAAAACCATCAGAATTGAATCCGATGATTATTTAAAGCTTTTCATGATGTTTAGAGCATGCCTTAACCTGGGAGGCTCAATTTCATAATGCTTAATAAGGGCGCCCAATGGGCGTCCTTTCACGTTGATCAGATAAATAACAATAGTATGTAGAAATAGAAAAGCATATATGGTAATATTTACATATGAAAGTAAGATAAGGATTATTTATATAAAGTTTGGAGGTACAAATGGTTAATGAAGCATGTGCCATTTGGGTACTAGATGNNNGAAAAGCTTTAGATGTATTTGATATTGAATATAATCCTATCTATGGACATATTACTTTTGCAAATTTTACTGATGTTGATGTAGATAAGATTATTCAATATACTAAAAAGTTTGCAGAAGGGAAAAAGTCATTCGATATCAACTGTACAGCATTAGGGTTACTAACAACTAACTGAATAGCTTGTATACCTTCTACTTCAGGAAAACTATTGAGATATTATGAGGAATATCATCAGAAATATGATTCTTATTGTAATAAGTGGACAAGAGCAGATAGTGGGCTATGGCTGCCTCATATATCTCTTTATTATAGTGAAACAGAAAACTTGGGTGCTATTATTGGTGAAATGTCANNTGGGAAAATTGTGAAGATGGAACTATCTATTGTAAATGAAAATGATTTTAATATAGTGTATTCTCACGATTTAGGCTGATATAAGTGCAATATAGCTTCACAAGTGACCGGATATTAGTATTTATAGCAGGAGTGAATTAAATGAATTGTATTATAGAAAGCGAAAGATTAAAATTGAGAAAAATAACTCCCGATGATTTCGATGACCTTTGTGAAATATTGCAAGACATNNTTTCTGATTCTGAAGTAGCAGAGTGGATAGATAAGAATATCAAGAGATATGAGGCAGACGGATTCAGCTATTATGCAGCCATTGAAAAAGAAACAAACCAGTTTATTGGAGTCATCGGACCATTGATTGAAGATATAGAAGGTGTAAGATATATTGGTATAGCTTACATTTTGAATAAGAGATATTGGAATAAAGGATATGCTGTGGAAGGTGCAAAGGCAAGCATTGAATATGCTTTTAATACCCTTAATGCGGCCAAGGTTATAGCACAAATCAGGCCTGAGAATTTGAGTTCGCGGAGAGTAGCTGAAAAACTAGGAATGGAAGTTGAAAATGTATATATAAAGCATCATTCAGGCAAAGATATGCCGCATTTGATCTATAGTATTAGAAAACAGAAGCTTATTCATACTATGAACTGAGCCGCTTGATCCCTTAACCAGGGATAAAGCATAACTATAGGTTCAATTTGATGAGGAGATGATCAAAGCGTGAAGGATAGAATTGCCGGATTTTATACAATATCAAGAAGATATCTGAACGATATATTGACTGATATAAAAAATAGAAACAAGGAAATAGGTGGGCGGTTCAATAAAATCTATAAAAAAAATAATTGTGATTATATTAAGTCAATGAATGAATTTAAAGACGATGTCGAAGTAAAAAGATTGATTAATGAACTTAGTGAAAGCCATCCTTATCGGAATATTAAAATAGAAATATTAGAAGCAATCTTAAGGAAAATAGACGGTAATACGCCTGAAAACTTTAATTCTTTAAGTCAAATATAATGGATTTGTCTGTATTTGATAGAGACTTTAATAATATAGAAGTAAAAAATGCGTTCGAAAGGGTTATACAGTTTCTAAGTAAATATATTGGTTAAAAGTAGTACTTATTTAGGGGAATAAAATGGATATTGAGATATTACCCATGGATAGGTATGAGGAAACTAAACAGCTGTTTCGGTAAAGGCGGTAGAATAAGTGTTTTTAGTCACATACACCGGAAATAAGAAGCATTATATGGACGGGATCAATGAGAGGAGAGTGTACTATGATAACAGGAGAGAATGTTATTATCAGACAATTAGAGCTGGGAGATGAAGATTATCTATATAAATGGTGGAACGACGGGGAGATGATGGCTCATGCAACTTTTCCCTTCGGAACAATGCAAAGCAAAGAAGCCATCAGAAAGAATATCACTGATGAAATTGAAAGCTACAATATTTTACCGGAAAAGAAAAGGTTTATCATCTGCAAGAAAGCTACTATGGAACCGATAGGTGAAATTAATTATGCTGATTGGAGTCCAAGAAACCAGAAATGTGAATTTGGCATTAAGATATGTGAGATGGTGGAACAGGGGAAAGGCTATGGGAAGGATGCTCTATATCATTTCATAGATTTTTTGTTTAGATCGCTGAATCTCAACAAGATTGAGCTGACCTCAATGATAGACAATGAAAGAGCGCATAAATTATATAAGCAGCTGGGCTTTAAAGAAATAGGGATAATCAGAGAAGGTTTTTTTGACAGCAGGAAAGGGACTTTCAGTGACGTAGTATATATGGATTTATTGAAAACAGAGTGGCTGGAAATAAAAAAGACAAGGTGATAGGCATTTTATTTACCTATCACCCTTTTGATCATTGAATCATGAGCTAACCTTTCGAATTTATCATCAAGCTGTGATAAACAGGTGAAATCTTTATATTTCTGCTTCAGTGCTTTTGTGATCAGATGGTCGGCTAATGCAGGGTTTTTAGGAAGCAAGCTGCCATGAGAATATGAACAATATACATTTTTATAGATTGCGCCCTCGCAGCCATCTTCGCCGTTATTTCCATACCCTTTTAAGACCTTTCCCAGGGGTTTAACTTCCGGACCGAGATAGGTTTTTCCGGAATGGTTTTCAAAGCCTACTATTCTTCCGTCACAATCCTCTGACTGAAGGAAGTCGCATTGAAATACTATATTTCCCACCATTCTTTTTTTGCTTCCTATCGTCCAGAGATCCAGTGCGCCGAGGAATTCGATCTCCTTGCCATCCCAGGTTTTATAATACTTGCCGAGCATTTGGTATCCGCCGCATATGCATAAAAAGACTTTATCACTTTTTATTGCATTTTTGATTTCATTGGATTTTTGCTTCAACAAATCGTTTTGTGCAATTTCTTGCTCATAATCTTGACCGCCTCCGAGAAAAACTATGTCATAGTTTTCGGGGACGAAGCTCTCGCCAATAGTCAAATTNNTCATTCCGCGCCATTCTGAACGTTTTTTTAGAGCCTTAATATTTCCTATATCTCCGTACAAATTCAATAAGTTTGGATAAAGATGACATATCCTGAGTTCATACATATTTTTACACCTCTATATTTCCTAAGTACGCAGCCTGCCGTTTTACTCCCAGAACTCCTTGAGCCCAAACTTGTCCTTCAGGTGCTTCCTGATATCAAGCATTGCAGTATAGGACGCCAATATATAAAAACTGCTGTCCTCCAATGAATTATCTAAGCCTTCGCATATCATTTTGTCATAATCTTTTATTATACTTATTTTCGCTGTATTGAAATCATCGTATTTTAATCTTAGGGCCATGTCCTCTGCTCTGATGCCGGAAACAAAAATATTGCCGGTTTCCTCCGATGCCCGCTGCAGCTTTCCAAAGTTCACATCCCATAGCCATGAAATATCAGTTCCGTCGGCAACCTTATCATTTATTATGAGGGCAATTTGGCTTTGTTTTTTTGCTTTTGTAAGCAAATCAATAGCTTGATTGAAGCCGGAGGGATTTTTTACTAAAATTATCCAGATTTTCTTATTACCTGCATCAATTTCTTCCATTCTCCCAAATCCGCTTTTAAGGCTGCCTAGACATTTTAAAGAATTTTTTACTGGCAAGCCCAAAACAGCCCCACAAGATAGAGCTGCCAAAGAGTTATATATGTTATAAAGCCCTGGCAAGCCTATCCTGGTCTTATATAACTCTTTTTTAGTTTTATTGCCTTCCGAGCTTTCAATTGATATCTGAACCAGAGAGTCAGAACTGTTCAATTCATCAATATTGGAACATGTGATGCTGGAAGGCGGCCTCATATAGCCGCAGTTAGTGCATCTAAATCCACCCAGATGTCCATATATATAATTAGAATAGATGTACTTATTTTTACAATAGATACAATACATCGCATCCGAATAAGCTGGCTTCTCAGCATTCTTGTATGCATTGGGGCCGATCCCGAAATACACAAGCCTTTTATCACTGCCTCTGCCGAGGGAGGCACACATGGAATCATCCGCATTTAATATGAGCTTGGTGTTTTTTAATTTCTGCACCCCGAGCCTGACATTATTAAGAGTTGAGTAAAGCTCTCCGTAGCCGTCCAACTGATCTCTGAAGAAATTTGTGACGATCAAAATGTCAGGTTCCACAAAATCACATATTTTATTGAATGCCGCCTCATCAACTTCAATCAATGCAGTCCGAACAGGCGATT
>DPSW01000338.1:0-187 GCA_003527145.1 Clostridiaceae bacterium
ATCTTCTCCAGGCTTGGGGCTCCCAGGTTCCCTACGACTTCCGCATCCTTTGCCCCTTCAACGGGTTTTTCCGATGCATCTTCTATCCTTCCTATGACCTTGCCTCCTGCTTTATCCCATATCTCCAAATAAGAGGTGAACAAGCAAACTACCCTCTGAGGATGTTTCTTTAGGGTAACCTCCTGAT
>DPSW01000338.1:218-3654 GCA_003527145.1 Clostridiaceae bacterium
CCGCCGGAATTTGCCGGCTTTCCTTGATTGATATCGCATCCGCCCAGCAAGCTTAATACTAATACAGCGATTATTACTGCAATTACTCTTTTTTGTTTCATGACTATTCCTCCCAACTAACTATTTATTACAGCCTCTAAATGCTCTAAAAACAAATCCCTGACTGCTCTGATTTCTCCAAGGCCAGAAAGTCCTATTTCCGCTTCTATGCCATTGTCCAAAAGCTTATTCCTCCAGGAANNCTCCTGCCACCAGCATAAAGGGTCTTAGCATAACCTTTTTTATATTCCTACCCTTTAATTGAGCTATGATATCCCCTATAGTTTTCGCTCCCTCCACTGTTCCTATAAAAACCTCCCCGCATCCCTTATCTGCAAACAGCTTCTCAAGCTTTATATAGGCTTCATCGGAACCATGCTCCGTACCATGGCCCATAAATACAACAGGCTTTTCCCCCAATATGCTCTCAGCCTCTAAGCCTTCTATAACCTTGCGAAAATCATAGTCCTCATAGAGCAAGGGCTTTCCAACAGATATTATGAAGCCTTCATTTTCCTTTTTAAAATCTTCAACCTGCTTTACTATCTTTTCGTATTCATAGCCGGGAATAATATGAAGGGATTGTATAAAGATTTCTTTTATGCCCAATTCCTTCATCCTGTTTAATGCTCCTATAGGATTATAGATATTCAGGCCGTCTCTATCTTTTAATATGCTCCTGACTATTTCAGAGGTAAAAGCCCTAAGCACCAGATAATCCTCATATTTTTCTTCAACCATCTTTTCAATGCTCTCTATGCACAGCTTTCTCGTAACCTCATAAGTAGTACCAAAGCTTGCAACTATAATGCCCTTCTTCATGCTTTTGTTCTCCCTTCACCATAATTAAATAACTGGTCTTCATTTTTAAACAGAGGCAATCCCAATCCTTCATGGATTTTTACAAGCCAAGGCCTTTCTAAAAATGCCCTGTCCAAAAGTTCCCTGTGTGAAAACACCTCCTGGGTTTTTCCCTCTCCCAAAACTTCTCCCTTAGCCAATATATAGACATAATCGCAAATTTCATAAATCATGTCCATATCATGGCTGGAAATTACAATGATCTTATCCTTGCTTATTTCTTTAATGATTTTTTTCATTTCGCCGGTCATATGTGGATCTAATCCGTTAGTAGGTTCATCCATTAATATGATATCCGTATCTATCGCCAACACGCCTGCAATTGCTACTCTTTTCTTTTGTCCATAGCTTAGGAAATGAATAGGCTTCTCCTTCAGATCATAGGCACTAACCTGGTTTAAAGCAGCCTTGACCCTTAATTTGACCTCACCCTCACAAACTCCCATATTTCTCAAAGAAAAGGCTACATCATCAAATACATTTGGGTAAAATAATTGTTTATCCGGCTCTTGAAACACAATATTCACCTTTTTCCTGTATTCCCTGAGAAATTTTTTATCATATTTGAGAACCGAACCCTTGTATTCTATATGTCCGCTATCGGGCTTTAAAATTCCTATCATATTAAGGAAAAGAGTGGATTTACCGGAGCCGTTTGATNNTTGTGCCGTCTTCGTATTTAAAGCATAAGGACTTTACTTTAATCATTTAATCACCCGTCCTAAATTCGCCATCATATAATTTGCTATCTAAAGATATGGTCATATCCTTATATCTGATTAAAATCTTCAGCAATAAGCACTTTATAAGCAAAGCTGCAGAATTACAGCTATTTTTAAAGCCCTCATATCCAAATTTCATCTCTTGAGCATCATAGATTTCCTTAGCTTCTTCTAAAAAAATGAATATGGCTCTATAAATCAGAACAAACNNCAATCAAAGTATTGGGCAGCTTTAATTTTTTCAACACTCGAATGATATCGTACAAGGATGTGGTAAGGGCCAAAAAAAAGGTTGAGGCTAAAGATGCTGATACTCTCATCATGGTTTTCACCGATTGGTGAATAGAATATTCGGTAATGCCTATATAGATGTCTTTTATCTTTATGCTGAAAATAAATACATCCTTATAAGACAAGCTTATCAATATAGTAATGGTGCTGACGATTAAAAAAGAAAAGGGTATGCTTATAATTTTCATATATTTACCTGCCGGTATCTTGGCTGCAAAAATAGTAAAAAACATCATTAAAAGAAATATGAGCAGGTTTATATATAAATTATCTATAGCCACCGCAATAACTAAAGCTCCTATGGCAAAAATAAATTTTGCCATAGGATTAAAATTTGTTAATCTATTTGTGTAAGCATATTTATCTATTATTAACAACTTTCCTTTTCTCCTTCATAGCTCCGAAGATATAGCCAATAATGCCCGCTCCTATTGCTACCTGCAAAGAAAACAATAAGCTCTCTATCTCACCGCTAGGAGGCTCCCAAAGGCTCTCAAACCAAGGCTCATACTCCGGGGCAATCTCTGAAATCACATCTCCCGCCTGCCCATCAGCGCCTCCAAACTCAGCACTCTTATGAATCACCAGAGGAGTAATGATGATAACTACCGCTAATATAAAAAGCAATAAATTTTTCTTATTTGAATGCATCAAGACTGATCACTCCTTCCTTGCTGTATTCAGCCAATAGATTGTAAACAATAGCCGTTAGTATACCTTCTACTATGGCAAGGGGAATCTGAGTCACTGCAAATACTGTCAGGAATTTGCCCAGCGAGCTCATGAGTCCGCCCACGGGGTCCGGGAAGGCCAATGATAGCTGTAAAGCTGTAACCACATAGGTAAAAAGATCTCCTACAGCAGCGGCTAAAAATACTGTAAAGGTCGTATTCACATTTCTTTTATTCAAAACCTTGTAAATCCCGTAGGATACTATGGGCCCGGCTACTGCCATAGAAAAAGTATTAGCTCCTAAAGTTGTCAATCCGCCATGTGCTAGAAGCAAGGCTTGAAAAACAAGCACTATAAGGCCTATAACCGTCATAGTCGTAGGGCCGAACAAAATAGCCCCTAAGCCTACTCCTGTCGGATGGGAGCAGCTTCCGGTCACCGACGGTATCTTCAACGCCGATAAGACAAACACAAAGCCTCCTGCCAAAGCTAAAAGAACTTTTTTATTGGGCTCCCCTTTAATGATGGCATTAACATTTTTCAAGCCTAATGCCATAAAAGGAATTGCTGCAGCAGACCATAATATAGCCCATTTAGCCGGCAAAAAGCCTTCCATGATATGCATAGCATGGGTAATGGCCGGCGCAAAGGTCATTAGAAATAGAATTGAGATAAATACTGTTTTTTTCCTTTTCATAAATTCACCCCTCATTTACTTTTAAGAATTAAAAATCCCTGATCTTAGGAGATCAGGGATTTTTATCAAGCATTATATGCACTAAACAGACATAAAAATAAAAGCTTTTCCTTCCCTCCGAAGGTCACTTGGTTTAAACAATCAGGCAGGTCTC
>DPSW01000339.1 GCA_003527145.1 Clostridiaceae bacterium
AGCTTTTATTCCTACTTGTTCAAAATCTGTGATCTCTGCATTGTAGAATTTTTCAGCATTCTTTATAACGCTATAGGCAATATTGGCGGTTTGCGACTCATTCTTGCTATCCAGAACATACTTCATTGCATCTACAAAGTCTTGTGCCGTAAGCTCGGCATATTCCTTGCCTTCATGAGTCAGCCATTTTACGCCTTCACGAAGTTTGAGTGTCCACACTAAACCGTCGTCTGATAGCTTCCATTCTGTTGCCAAGCATGGCTGTGCCACTCCATATCTGTCGTAATCGATGAGAGAATCCACAAAATTGGCTGCCAATGCGAATTCATTTGTGCTGGCAGTTATAAGATAGTTAAGCGTGGTTATCTCTCCGGAATAAACCGTCCTATACTCCTGAGTTACCTCAGCAGGTCCTGCGGTTGTCGGCTGCCCTCCTCCCGTGCAGCCTGCCAAAACCATTAACAGCGCCAACATTAAAGCCATTACCCTTTTCATTTTTACCCTCCTCATTTTTAAATTCCCTTGTGATTCGGCAACACACTGCAAGAATTTATCCTATTAACTAATGGCCCTTATGGGGCCTTAGCTTAGGAGCGGTTTGGTTTGATTAAAAAGGCACTACCTCTTTTCTTAACAAGTCTTCATAAGTTTCTCTCTCTACTATGACCCTCTCACCAGCCTTGCTCAGCAAGAGCACTGCAGGCCTTGGTATTCTATTATAGTTGTTGGCCATGGAATAGTTGTATGCTCCTGTGCTCAGCACTGCCAGTATATCTCCTCTTTTTATTTCCGGCACCTCAAGATCCCAGATCAATATGTCGCCGGTCTCGCAGCATCTGCCTGCTATGGTCGCCAATCTATCAGGCTTTAAACCGCATTTATTGGCTACTACAGCCTTATACTCAGCGCTGTATAATGCAGGTCTCGGATTATCCGGCAGGCCTCCGTCCACGCTGGCATAGGTCCTTATTCCGGGAATTTCTTTAACAGCGCCTATGGTATATAGCGTGATTCCGGCCTCGCCTACTATCCATCTGCCCGGCTCTATTATTACTCCTGGCATATCCAGATCAAGCTCCCGGCAGCAGCCATATATAGCTTTCATAATAGCATCTGTAAAATATCTCAAAGGTTTTACGCAGTCTTTCTCAGTATAATATATTCCAAAGCCTCCGCCTGTATTTAACTCTTTTGCAACGAAGTTAAAGTCATCCTTAAGCCTTTTATAAAGATTCATAATCGTTTTTACGGCAGCGACATATGAATCGTTCTCAAACAAATTTGAGCCGATATGGAAGTGAAAGCCCATCAATTGGATATGTTTGCTTGCCATAGCCTTTGATACGGCTTCATCAATAGTGTCCTTATTTAAGGGTATGCCGAATTTAGAATCCTTCTGTCCTGTGATTATATATTTATGGGTATGCCCTTCCACCCCAGGTGCCACTCTTATGAGTATTTTTACCGTTTTGTCCATTCTGGCCCCAATATCTTCTATAAAATATAGCTCGTCTATATGGTCAACCACTATTCTGCCTACATCATTATTGATTGCCATCTCGAGCTCATCATAGCTCTTGTTGTTGCCGTGAAACATAATTCTGTCCGTGGGAAAGCCCGCTTTTATCGCAGTATATAATTCTCCTCCGGAT
This sequence comes from Clostridiaceae bacterium, assembly GCA_003527145.1. GTDB lineage: Bacteria > Bacillota > Clostridia > Lutisporales > Lutisporaceae > Lutispora. The sequence continues at coordinate 1,653 of DPSW01000339.1, forward strand.
ACAACATCCAGCCCTAAGCCTTCGCTTTCAATGATCTTGCACATGGTCATGGTTAAAAATGCTTTGCTGGCATAAACGGCTTTAGTATTTTCATACTTTTCCAAGAAATCAATGCTTATCTCTTTGCATCTGCTCCTTATCCTCTCTTCAGAAAGCACATAAAGAGGTGTGCCGTATTTTTTTGCCAATTCCACAGTATCATAGCCTGCGAACATGTAATCGTTTGTTTGCTTCATCTTATTCATAATGTTAACTCCTTAATATATTAGTGTAATATGAATAAAACTTTGCAATTATCATGCCAATATGACCAAAGTTGTAAAAAGGTTAAAAGAAGCTGTTAACTTTCCGGTTTTTCGGACTAGTTTTCTAGAAATGTTTTTAAAAAGAATGAAAAAGTATTTTTATATATCATAAATGAGTGTTTTTAAGGCGTGTGAGTTCTGTTTATCGTTTTCCGGAATACCGGACTGTTTCCGATATTCCGGACTATTATATCCCATATTTATTCTTNNTTTATTTATTTTTTCATAAAAGCTTGTCTTGCCTATTTTTAATGCATTCATAGCGGCTTTCTTATCACCGCCGCTGATCAATATCGCTTCAGCAATGGCTCTTTTTTCCGCTTCATCCATGACTTCCTTCAATGGTCTTATATCCGCCATTTTTGGTCTTGCATAATCCATTATCCTATCAATGGTCAGATGGGTTGACAGGATGGTGTTTCCCTCTGCAAGATTCACTGCCCTCTCCAATATGTTTTCAAGCTCCCGGATGTTCCCCGGCCATTCATATCCTGTCAGCACGCTCAGAGCCTCTCCGGATATCCGCTTTATTTCGCAGCCGAGCCTGGAACATATAAAAGGCAGCATATTTTGAACCAAGGGATAAATATCTCCCTTTCTCTCTCTCAAGGGCGGTATCCATATTGGAAAAACATTAATCCTATAGTATAAATCCTCCCTGAATCTTCCCTTTAGCATCTCTTCCTCAAGATTCTTATTAGTAGCTACAATAATTCTTACGTTTACTTCTATATTTCTATTACCGCCTATCTTAAAAAAAGTTTTATCCTGTAAAACCTGAAGAAGCTTAACCTGCAAAGATAAGGAGATTTCACCTATTTCATCTAAAAAGATAGTGCCGCCCTGCGCCAGTTCAAACATTCCTGCTTTGCCTGCCGCTCTGGCACCGGTAAATGCGCCTCCTTCATATCCGAATAACTCGCTTTCCAGCAAGGCTTCGGGTATAGAACCGCAATTCACATGGATAAAGGGCCTGTTCTTATTTTTGCTGCTGTTATGTATTGCTCTTGCGAGCAGGCTTTTGCCTGTTCCGCTTTCTCCCAGCAGAAGAACCGTAGAATTGGTCTTTGATGCCTTGATAG
>DPSW01000264.1 GCA_003527145.1 Clostridiaceae bacterium
CCTTATTTGAGCCTTTTTCTTATAGAAGAAGCGGTGGGACAGGGCTGGGGTTATTTATGGCATATCACACAATTACCAGCACTCATAAAGGTGAGCTCTGGTATGAAACGGAAGCGGGCAAAGGTACTACATTTTATATAAAATTGCCTATTGCACAAAGAAAGGTGCAAAATAAGAAGATAAAACAAATCAATCAATAAACCTAGCTTAAATAGAATACTTTCTGAAAACCGGCCAAAAAATATGAACAGGCGTATAAAATGGAAGAATAAAAGATTTAAACCATTTGAAATATGCTGATAATATGTGTATAATAATATTTGTGAAAAATGCTTCCATTGAAGCGCTTTTTACAATGTGTATGCTATTAATGAGGTTCATATTGGAAAATGCTTAAGTAAAATAGCCTTTATGAATTTCATTATGCCATTAAAATATGCGCCCATAGCTCAGTTGGATAGANNGAGTCCCTCTGGGCGCACCATAGAGAATGAGTAATACCAAGCCTTGAGGGGCTTGGTATTTTTTAGTATCAATTTACATAAAATAAATATGGGTACTATTTGGGTACTAATGTTAAAAAAAGATACAGCAAGACAAGAAAAAACAGGCTAGCTTATGCTTGCTTTGTTTTACCATCTTTAGATTTTTTATTAAATCTTTTATTCAGTTTTTCTGCTGCTTCTTGGTCAGGTCTCTTTAACAGATGGCCATAAATATCAGTTGTTGTGCTAGGTTTAGCATGGCCTAATCTACCGGCTATCGTTCTAACATCCACATTTTCAGCAATTAAAAGACTTGCATTACTATGTCTCAATCCATGAAAGTTAAGCTTTGGAAGGTTATTTCTCCTGATAAATTTATTAAACCATTTACTAATGCTGTCAGGATGCATTGGTACACCATTGAATTGTACGAATAGCCTATCTGAATTCTCCCATAAGTCACCCATTTCCAGCCGTTCCTCATTCTGCTGTGCTTTGTATTTTCTTAGCATATCAACAGCTACATCTGGGAGAGTGATAGTTCTAATAGAAGTTTTATTCTTTGGTTTTTTAGTGATAGTTCCTGAACTTGAAACATATTGAGAAGCCTGTCTAATCCTTAATTTCTTGTTTTCAAAGTCAATATCAGGCCATTCTAAGCCCATCAATTCACCTTTTCTAAGCCCCATATATAAAGTCAATGAAACCATTGCACGATATTTCAAAGGCTCATTCTCTAAAAGTACAAGCATCTTTTCAAGTGTATCCTCATCATAGTATGATGCTTCTTTTTTATCAATTTTGGGAGGTTCAACTCTTTCAGCAGGATTTAATAATATTAATTGCCATTGTACGGCATTAGTAAGCATGGAGCTAATAAGTTTATGATAGTGATTAATTGTATTGCCTGAAAGGGGTTTTACTTCCCCTACAGGAACAAAGAATGTGTTAAGTTTGATTTTTAGTACCTCACATATTTCTTTTGCTTTGTTTGTAGAATTTCCATTGAGAATACTTTTAACAGTTCTAGTAGTAATACCTGCTTCGGTTGCTATGGAATCCATGGCAAGGTTATGCTGTTCAATAAAAGCCTTTAGTTCAGGTAATGCTCTATATATAGTATCCTCTCTAATACCATTCTCTCGGAGGTTATCATAAAAATCTATTAGTTGTGTTGGCTGAAGCTTTGCAAGCTTTATGTCACCAAGCGCAGGAATAACACGTTTTAGTAGCTTTTTATACTCATCCACTGTCTTGGGTTCCAATTCTGCTTCTGCATACTTCTCTAGCCATATTTGAATAAATTCTGCAAAGGTTAACTTGTTGCCGTCTAGGTATGTGCCTTTCTGAACTTGCTCCTCAAATAGCGTAGCTAGCTTTTGTGCTTCTTTTTCTGCCTGTTTTGGCGTTAGCCCCTCATCCAGTTTAAAGCTCTTCTTTTTAGTAATTTTTTTGCCTTCTGAATCATAACCGCAAGATACTGTTACACGAAAAGAATTATCTGAACGCCATTCAATACTTGCCATAGATTAAACCTCCTTTTTCTTACGGGCTCTAGATTTTCTAACATTTGAATTATTCCTGCATTTAGGTGAACAATACTCAGCTTTAGGATTATTTTGTATAAACCATTCTCCGCAAAATGAACACTGTTTAAGTGTGGATTTATTATTTATTTTTTGCATCGTCAATGCATATCTTATAAGCTCATATAAACCGAAAAAACCGTAATCAACTTTCCATCCGAATGTTTCATCATATTTAAGAGCAATAGATATATTTGTGTTTAAAGAGCAACCTTCTCCAGGATTATTTACTGTTTTATATACTCTACAAATATCGCAGATGATTAAAGGTATAGGCTCATAAGCTGGAGCAATTTGACAAACTTCGTTGGCATCATCGTAATCGAAATAAAAAAGCATTTCTTTGAGAAATTCTTCATTACTAAAATATTCTTTATTAAACCTCAGGCCGGTAAATCCGAAATCACTAATAAATTTTAATATAAGATTATCTATATAATTCTTTTCTTCATCAGAATTGTAGTATTTAATACAGAAATCATCAAAACTACTAAATCTACGAATCTCATATTNNGAAGGTCTATAATCATCTTTATAAATAAAAAACTTGTTGATAATTCCATAATCATCAAGTTTTTTCCCAATATCAAAATATCTTTTAGCAATTTCGTCTTTGATTAAAAATGCATCATAGTTTATGTCCTCGGAATTATCTATTGCTTTAACGAAAGCGATCCCATTTTGTGTAATAATTTCATATTTACTTTTATGAAAAGAATTATTTTTTGCATTATTAAACCCATTCATAGAATAAAAACCTCCTTTGTAATAGTGTGTAATAGTTGTTATATAAAAAGATATTACATATAATATAATCAATGTAATATATGTATGCATTAAATATATTACGTATATTATATAACATTAATTCTAAAATATCAAGTAAAGGGGAAAAAGTTTATGGCTAAGAGTTTCTATAATATTGATGAGTTACCAATGACACTAAACAGTGATGATGTTGCAGCTGCCTTAAATATATCAAGAGCAGGTGCTTATAATCTTATGAATCAAAAGGAATTTCCAGCTTTAAGAATTGGAAAAAGAATTGTTGTTCCAAAGCAAGCCTTTATACGGTGGATTGAAGACAATACTGGCAAGCATGTTGTTATATGAAAGCGGGGTTTTGATGGACATGCCTAGGATGAGAACATTAAATGCAGCAGTTGAATATTTTAAGAGTCAAGATCCTGATACTTGCATAACAAAGCATTTTCTTTATACAGAAGTAAGGGCTGGAAGACTCCCCGGGGTTATAATGGCTGGAAACAAATATCTGCTTGATATTGATCAAGTTGAAAGATTTCTAGCGGACGGAACAGAAAAGCTCACAGCTGAAAGAGAGTGTGAGAAGCCTTTGAACTATGGAAAGCTTCGTAAGGTAAGAGTATAAGGAGTTGACTCAATGTGAGGCATTTTATAAGTATACCTGAAGAACTAAGAAAATATAATAGGTGGGTTTGCTGGACCATGGAAGACAGGAACGGGAAGCCCACCAAGGTTCCTAAAAATCCAAATACCGGCGGTAATGCCATGCCCAACAACCCAAATACATGGGGCAACTTCAAGCAGGCAGTTGACCGTGCCAAGGCTGACAACCTCCCGGGTATTGGATTTATGTTCAATGGTGACGGCATTACCGGCATTGATATTGACAGCTGCAGAGACAAGGAGACCGGGGAAATTACCGAGCAGGCTGCAGATATTATAAATACCCTGGATAGCTATACCGAGATAAGCGCCTCTGGAAAAGGCATACATATTATATGCCGCGGGAAGCTTCCTGAGGGTAAGCGTCGGCATAAGAATGTTGAGATGTATGAAGTAGGCAGATATTTTGTAATGACCGGTCAGGTGATTGATGACCGCGGCACGATTCAGGATCGAACGGATCAGCTGGCTATCGTTCATAAAAAGTATATAAATGTGCAAAAAACTAAGAAAAATGTATCAAAAAATACTGAAATCGTACACGATTTAGATGATGATGAAATAATTCAGAAGGCCATGGCCGCAAAGAACGGGGATCTCTTTACAGACCTCATGAATGGAAATTGGAAGCATAGATATCAAAGTCAATCTGAAGCAGATATATCGCTATGTAATTTGCTTGCATTTTGGACAGGTAGGGACGCTGACAAGATGAACCGAATTTTCCGCCGGTCCGGATTGTATAGAGACAAGTGGGATGAGGCAAGACCAGGAGGAACTTATGGGAGCATGACAATTCTGAATAGCATAAGTAACTGTAATGAGATATATGTTCCCAAGGGAGAGCATAAGAAGCATAAAAAAGTTCCGGAACCGGTTGCTCCGGAAGATAATGAAGAGAGTTTTGAGCAACTGGTTAGAGACCATGAAAAGGAACAGAAGATTATACCTAAGTTCGGTGCCGGTGTCACGGAGGAAGATTATAGATATCTAAAGTATTCCAAACATGGGTTAAAGCCTATAAGTAATTTTATCATAACTCCCATAGAATTGGTTACATCTCAGCGGATTTCTGAACTGGGATGCATAATTGAAACTCCGGAGAGATATAAAACACATAGAATTTTTACTATGGAAGATTTTAATACTACTCTTCGATTTCGTAAGGCCCTTAACGACATCAATCTATCATTTACAGGAAAAGATGAAGACTTGCAGATAATTAAATCAAATGTAGCACAGAAGGATTATATAAAAAAAACTGGTGTTACACTGTCAGGATTCCACAGTGTTGATAATCGAATTTATTTTGTTACTGAGAGTCAGGCAATAAATATCAAGTCCCAGTTTGTATCGGATATAGTTCTTATGGAAACATCAAGGGAGCTGGATTCATTTATTCTGACTGTGAATTCAATAACTAGGGATGAGCTTAAGCTTATTGCTCCGTCACTATTTAAATTTAATTCCATAGGCAAAACAGCAACTATAGTAGGTTATGTAGCGGCAGTTTTTCTTAAGGAATTACTTTGGTATCAAGGTATTAAGTTCTGTCATCTAATGATAATCGGAGAACGTGGTAGCGGTAAATCTGAGACTGTGGAAAATATCTTGAAACAGATTTTATGCTCTAAAAATAGCAGCCTAGCAGCATCCTCAATTACTCCATTTGTAATGTATAAGAATATGGCTTCCAGTAATTTTGTTCCAATGATTCTGGAAGAGTATAAACCAGGAATAATAGGAGTTCAGAAAGCAAAAGAAATTTCTAATGTTCTTAGGGATTCATACGATAGACATACAATCCAAAGAGGTACTATAGATCAAAATATTTTGTCTTACCCTTTAAATGCACCAGTTATTCTCGTAGGAGAATCGGGAATCCATGAGGCAG
>DPSW01000458.1:0-3080 GCA_003527145.1 Clostridiaceae bacterium
CTGGGACTTTGCCATGCTATCGGAAAAAAGGTTATCTCAATAACGCAGTCAATTAGTGAACTACCCTTCGATATAAAACAATATCGGGTAACTCAGTATAATCCCCATATCGCAAAAGTAACTACATTGATTGATGAATTATCCCATTTACTTAGGGCTGCTTCTGATGGCACAATGAGTTTTGGAAANNAGGGAGTAAAATGCAGGAAGCTTCCGATGTAAAGCATGAAGATATGGGCATTACGGAGATAGAAGTAGTAGGAGATGAAAAGGGATATCTTGATATTTTTTCTGAAATAGAAAGCGGTGCTTCTGCGTTTACCGCTGAAATAGATGAAATGTCAGAACACATGAACATTATGACAGATAACATAAATAAGGGGACAGAGGAGATTAACAGAGTTAGCAGCAATAATGCATCGGGGATAGCAAGTTTTGTACGAGGAATTGCAAGGAAGGTTGCAGAACATATCAGTAAGTTTGATGAGCAAATGGTTAAGCATAACCTTAATCTAAAAGTGGCGTGGATGAATATAGAAAATAATTGTTTGGATTTGATCGACAATAAACATATTGCTTCAAGCGATAATAAAGAGGTTCTTCGAAAATTAACAGATGTTCTTAAACTTATAAAATCAGCTACTATACAATCAAACGAATCAGTTTATACAATGATTGGATCAATTTCAGCAATTAAAGGAGTAGAGAGAAGGTTGAATCAATCTGCAAACTCGTTGGAAAGCCAAATGAGTGATTTTTTAGCTATAATGGAGAACTTAATAGCATCTGTAGACCGAATCGTTGAAAAAAGCAAAATACTACATGATTCTTTATAATAACTTCTTGTCATTCAATTGGGTAGCAATCTAAGGGGAGTAAGATTTTTGCACCCATTATCATTGGATCGAATCTTAGAAAGGTTTGGTTGGCATAATCTATCGCCTTTTTCTTATATTTGAAGATTTGAGATTGGGATAGAAACCAAACATGAAAATCGTCGTTATCATTTGTCATCGTTGTAAGAACCCAATCCACATCTTTCTTTGATTCGAAANNTCGTATGTTAAAGTGCCGAAGGGGGACACATCGTCTATCAAAAAACACACTGTAAATTTCGTATCTTTATCTGCATAGCCATCTTGTAATAAATGATCTTTATATTGAGGCAAACAAGCATAGTGCTTATCAAAAGAAGACATTACATTTTCTAAATAGTATTTATAGGAGCTATTGGCCCTTATAATCTCACCATATTGTACGGGATTTGAATCTGTCGGAACCATGTCTTCGATTCTCTTTTCAATTCGCGCCTTCTCGCTTTTATATTTGCTACCCCTTCGATTTCGAGGATAGCAGTCAAATTCAAAGTGCTCGATAATTAACAGCTCATTGTCTATCTTAATAAAAGCATCTGGTTTTTCATAGGATAGCCCAATACCAGAGGAGCGTTCAAAAAATCTTTGCAGTTTTTGGGGTTCGCGGGCATCTCCCCAATAATGAACTGTGTTAAAATCTTTGTCTAAATATTTGCCTAAAGTCGCATTAACTTCATCTTTCATAATGCCTCCATAAGTGCATTCCTTTATTTTATTATAAGTGCCATCCATTTGCGATGGAAGCCTTTAATCCACGGAAGCCTGTGAACTGATGGATATGGAAGTAATGATATAAAAATGTCTTCCTTAAACTAAAGAAACCATAATGACCATCTATATTGTTAATGGCAGCTACATGGCTGATTATTTTTGTATATGCATTTACACTCAAATAAGCGGAGCGCTTGCTCGGAAAGAGGTATGTCTTGCTGCATGAACGAGAGGACGTATAGTCTTGCAGGGCTTTTTTAGCGCTAATATTCAATGGTATTCTATCAAACACTAGCTTGCCCATAGAATAACCATTTTCAAATATATAATCTCTAATTTCTCCAACGTTATTAATTACGTCTGAGTACTTAAGCGTAACTATATCTTTAGGTGCTAAACCGGTATTAATGCCTAAGATGAAAATAGCAAGGTCGCGATATTGTTTAAATTCAATAAAGTGTTGTTTTATCTTTCTAATGTCTTCTTTATTAAGAAAAGGATCAACAGCCTCCGGCATAATACATCCTCCCCCGTTTGTATACTAAATTATCATTATGATTATACCATAAATAGGCTGCTGGCTTTGCACAGTAAAGGGTTTCTTTTGGGTTTCGCAATTGACGGACATCTACGCAAAACTATAGAAACATTTGGGCTTAAATACTGTTCTTCTCCTGCTTGTCCTATGTTGTATGATAATAAATAACAAGTTATAAGAATTAAAATTCTTGAGTACTCTTCTGGAAATCGTGTTTACCAGAANNATCCCTCTCTCTCCGCCAAGAAAGCCCCCAAATTTTGGGGGCTTTTCTTATACCTATTTTATCTGTGTGCATTTATGCTTGGGCTGTTTTTTGCCGCTTGCAGGAGGCAGATGGGCAGGAATAAAAAAGCCTGCCCTTTAGGGCAAGCTAATGACCGTATTAATTGAAGTTAGTCGCTGAAACGGCTGGTTGTGTCGCTGAAACGACCGGTTGTGTCGCTGAAACGGCCGGTTGTACGGCGACGGCGACGGCAACGGCGACGGCAACAGCAGCAACAGCAGCAACACCGGCGACGAAAGATAGACATAACAATCCCTCCTTTGTGTTTTATTGTCACACGAAGGGTAACGGTGACAGTATATAATATGTCAATTTTAAACAATGGGTGTGAGGCTTCCCGCCGCGCCGGAAGGACAGAAAGGAGTTTGAGACGTGAATATATTCAGATGTTGCATAAATTACGGCGTAGAGGATGCAGAGGATTTAAAACGCGCAGATTGTGTGCGGGCGAAACGTATTATGCATCTACCGCGCCGGAGAAGGAAGGAGACTGAGCCTGGATGTCTCACTGGACACAAAAATGCTTGCCTTTTAAGGCAAGCATAAGATCCATATGTCTTAACGGCAGCGCCTGCATCTACGTCTGCTGAAGCGAGCCCCAATGGCAGCACCGGCTAGAAAGGGGAAAATGTTGTCGCGACGACGCATGATTATCACTTCCTGTCAATTA
>DPSW01000458.1:3172-3366 GCA_003527145.1 Clostridiaceae bacterium
TACTGCAATATATGCAAATCACGGCTATGTGTGAATAGATTATAACATAGATTTGAGGTGGTTGGGTGACAATAAAGCAGCTTGAAGAATACAGGGACTTGCGGGCAGAGGTTGCGTACCTAAACGATAAGCTCGCTAAACTGACCCCAGCGCCTGCATCGGATACGGTGTGCACTTCGTCACCATTCCTCCCT
>DPSW01000361.1:0-194 GCA_003527145.1 Clostridiaceae bacterium
TTTCACATAAGTTTAATATTATGAAACTTTCAGTGACTTTCAGTGGTTTCTGTTTCCTGTTTCAGTAAGGCCAATATATTCGTTATACCAAACAGTATGCCTGCCGAAATGTCCGATCCTGAACTGCTGCCTATTTTCAGCATCCGGGAAAAAGCTGCTTCTATCTGTTGCGGGTCTCCGTATATAACTGCATG
>DPSW01000361.1:207-3099 GCA_003527145.1 Clostridiaceae bacterium
AGCCATTATATTCTTCAGGCTAGAGATAATATCTTTATTCATCCCAAAGGAATATATGGCAGCGAAAACGCCGAGAACAAAATCATCCCCGGAAGGTGTAAGTCCAGGGCCGAGCCCTATCAGTCCCAGGAGCTTCTCTCCTGCTTCGTCAAACCTTTGCTCCAGGAAAAGGGTTTGAAACTCCGATAAAATAGGCGCTGCATATCTGGAATACATATTATCTTTACCCAACAATCCGTTTTTATTTCCTTTTTGACTTAATAAGCTTTCAAAATATGTGTTGTTGCTTTCGGCTTTTATTATGTCTTCAGGAACCGGTTTGTCTCCGCTTCTTCTATAAATGATTTGGGATTTCTTTGTGCCTATCAACTTATTAAAGTCGAATGTATCTGCCGCTCCCAATCCTAAGCTTTTGAATCTTGCAAAATTCTCTTGTGTCAAAATAACCGCTTGCGGCCCTGCCGGATAACCTTCAGGGAGCAAAGTTATTATCCAATCGCTGTCATTTATTAAATTTATAGCATGCTCGAAAATAGAATGAACCCTAAGCCTGGAATCGGATTTTTCTAGTATATCTTCTACTTCGTCTCCGATCTTTAGTGCGTCGATAACACAAATCTGATCCGTTTTAATCACCTATTCCTATGGGATTTTGTTCATGTATAAGTAATTCTTTATTTTACTCCATATTCCTTTGTATATTTTTTATGAAGTTTCCCTTAAATATATTATTATTTTTATGCACTTTATACATCGTTTTCTTGTGAAGAAAATGCTGCATCATTAATGATGCTCATTATTTTCAAACTTACCTCCAAATTAAGCCTATCATTAGAATTAGCCAGATCTAATTTTGTTATTTGTTGTATTTTCTGAATCCTATAGAGTATTGTATTGTAGTGTATATACATCTTTTCCGATACCTTTTTAAGATTGCCGCTGCATTCAAAATACATTTTCAGCGTTCTTATCAGTTCTCCGTCTTTTTGCTCATCATATTCGCAGAGAGGTTCCACGTTTTCTTTATAGAACCTGCGTATTTCAGATTCCTGGTGCTCCATGCAAAGAAGCCTGAAAATTCCCAGATTATCGTAATGTATGATATTATCATTGTTAAAGATTCTGGCAAAGGATAGGGCTTTTTTTGATTCCTCCAGGCTTTTCCACAAATCATTGAGCTTCCCATAGCATCGGCCTATTCCTGTGTAAGGAGATATATAATTATAGTTCTGCTTTAATGCATCAATTATTCTCCTGACCATGTCTATGCTCATATCTTTTATGCACTTTGATTCGTCAATATCCCTGAAAGCCAGAACTATAGTCAGAGTATTGCCTTTACAGCCTGAAAGAATTTTGATACCGCTCAGCTTCACGGCTACTTCAATGGTTTTTATGAGTTTATTCTTGAATTTCGTTCCGTTTTCTCCGGGGCTGTCATAAAAATAACTTTCCAGATCATCGATGTATATTAAAAATACTGCATATTGATAGTCCGAGTCCAGGCCAAATATATCTGCTTTACTTACGGATGCAGATCTTATATTTTCATCAGGGGATAAAAGCCCTTCTAAAAATTCGTTTTTATGCCTGCTCTCTACTTCAAATATGGTCATCTGCTTCATAAGCTCCAATGCTACCACCGTACATGCATATTGAATGGCTCTCACATCAACCGCAGTAATCTTTTTATCCAGTTCCCATATATGGATTTCCCCGTAAAGCCTCTTGCCTGCTATTATCGGGAATATGCATCTGCAGATTTCTCTGCCGTCCACCCTGTCCTTGAGCTTCTTGCAGGGCTCTTCCGCTGAAATATCAAGGCATAAATCTGTATAGGCATTTTCTGCCTTCATCACGCCCTTGATTTCTTTTTCCAGAATAAGCTTTTCTTCATCAGGGGCTACAGGAACAGATTTTGAAAATATATTATCTTTTATAACAATGGGATTTTTGGTTATGCAATGCAAGGTTGTCCCTATCTCTCTAAGGCCTCCGCCCGACAATACTACATCAGTTATCTTTTGATGTATTTCATCCATTCTCATCAAAACATCGGCTTGCTTGTTATAAATTTCAAGAAGTATGGAATTCATAAGATCTGAGAAAGAGAGGTCATAGGGAAGTTCAATGATTGGGAAGCCAAGCTTATTCGCTTCTTCCGCCATTATTTCAGGGATTTTTTCCAGATATCTCTTGGTTTTTATAGCCAGGCCCGACAAGCCTTTGCTGTTGAGTCGGGGGATAAGATTTTTTTGGGCATTTTTATCGTCTTTTATGGAATAAGCAGTGGTTATCAGGAGCTCGCCGGGCTTAACCCATTCCAGAATATCCGGCACCTCCATTATATTAGCTCCGGTTATGACCTTTGATATGCCGCCTTCCCCTGCAGCTACAAACGCATCCTTCATTATATCATGTTTCATCAGTTCTTCTATGGTTATTCCTCTTTCATTAAGCATCCATATCCCTCCTATCAAAAATGCTCAATAAGGCTTCCAAAACCCCTCCTCCTATAGCTCTTGCCTTATCCGATATAGTGCGATAGTCTACCTTGCTTCCCCTGGGGTCTACATCTCCTATCTTCATTCCTTCATAGACCCGGCTGCCGTCGATTATCATGCCTCTTACCAGTCCGTCTATAGCTGCCAGAGCATATTTGCCCTCTATTTCACAGAGGGGATCTCCTGCTTTAACCATGCTGCCTATATCTCTTATTATCCTCACTTTGCCTTGAGCAGGGGCTTTTATAAGTCTTTCCTTTGAGTAGCCTCCGATGTTTCCCGGCGTTCCGGTATTAGGCTCTGCAGATCCGTCCCATATGACCCTTCCCAGATAGTGGCCCCTATTGGTCTCCACCACCGCATGGACATCTATGCCCGCAGTAAAGCC
>DPSW01000361.1:3164-3632 GCA_003527145.1 Clostridiaceae bacterium
ATTTGTTTGGGATAGGGCTGCAGCTTCTTGATGGGTATCAGCCTTTACGGCCTTTATGCCTTCAATCTCTGCTTCACCTGCAAATACAGCTGCAGCAAAGGATACGGCCCTTCGTATCACAGTAGGGTTTTCTATTTCAAGCATTATTACTCTAAAACCGCTTCTTTTTAATCTATGGCCTACGCCGGAGGCCAAATCCCCTGCTCCTCTAATTATTATGAGCTCTCGCATATTTTCTCCTCCTTCTATTTTGAACCCTAGGGTATTCCTTNNCTTTCGGGTCTGAGATCCTTCCTTCGTGCCTCACTCAGGATGACATGCAATAGGACAACACTTCAATATATATACATCAGTACATGTAATCACCTTTCTATGAGATTCTTCATTTCACTGCGTTCCATTCAGAATGACATGAAGCAGGTTTCCTCCGGTGTCTTTCAGTTTTAGCCGTAACCTTTGACCCCAGAG
>DPSW01000043.1 GCA_003527145.1 Clostridiaceae bacterium
TATCAACAATACTGATATCGAATATTTCTATTTGCCTGCTTTTTACCTCTACCGTCTCGCCTTCTAAAGCATATTGGTACAGTTTTTTGCCTTTATATTTAATAGCAGAATACATAGGGGGGGTTTGCATAATTTTGCCCTTAAAGCCGTCAATCAATTTCTTTAAAGCCATCACATCTATATCAGGTACAGATATTAGCTTAATTATTTTGCCATACTTGTCTTGGGTTTCTGTAGTAACGCCAAATTTTATACTTGCCCGGTATTTCTTATTTTTTTCGGCAAGGTATTGAACAGCTTTTGTGGATTTACCGATGCAAATAGGTAGAACTCCTGCTGCCTCCGGATCCAAAGTCCCTGTATGTCCAACTTTTTTAATCCCTGTTGCTCTTCTAATAAAATAAACTACATCATGCGAGGTCATTCCTGGGGGTTTAAGAACATTAATAATGCCATTCATACTACACCACCGAAAAGGCTTTTATCACTGATTCTATAACTCTTTCCTTTATGTTTTCCACCGCTCCGGCAACTGTAGCGCCTGCTGCTCTTTTATGTCCCCCGCCGCCAAATTCCTGAGCGATGTCGCTTACATTTACGAAATCCTTTGATCTAAAACCGATTTTCACCTTGCCATCCTCAGTTTCTTTGAATAATAAAGCTACTTCTACTCCATTTATATCCCTTGCAAAATTTATGATCCCATCTGCATCTTCATCTTTTGCTCCAACCGTTTCAAAAACTTCTTTTCTGATGATCATTGAGGCAATCTTGCTTTGAAAGTGAAATTCTAAGCTATTGATTGCTTCACCTATGAGCTTCATTTTAGATTTTGAATTGTTTTGATATATGGCTCTGTACAGCTTCCAAGGTTCAGCACCGTGTCTTACCAGATCCGCCGCTATTTCATGTGTTAAATCGGTAGTATTGCTATATTGAAATTGACCCGTATCAGTAACAATACCTGTATATATACATTCACATATGTCCTTGTCCAAAGCAATTTCAAGCCGGTTGATGAGCCTATATATTATTTCACCGGTTGCAGCCGCACTTATATCAACAATGTTATAAAGACCGAAATTCGAGTTGCTCAAATGATGATCTATATTGATTACCTTTGCACCTTCCAGATATCTTGAACTTCTGCCAAGTCTTCCCACATCACCGCAATCTAAGACAATAACCAGATCAAATTTATGATCATTATCGGGCTTTTCGGTTTTTTGAGAGCCTTTAAGAAATTTATAAACTTCGGGCACATCATCATCCAATATGAACACCACATTTTTGCCTATTTTACTAAGGGCATTGTATAATGCAAGGGAAGAGCCTATATTGTCTCCATCCGGCATTATGTGGGATAGTATCGCAATATTTTCGCTATCCCCAATAAGCTTTACTACTGCAGGATTTATCAACTCTACTCTCCTTCTTCCTTCTTATTAATCTCATTAAGAATTTGAGCTATTCTGGCACCATGCTCTATAGATTCATCCAAAGCAAAATGTATCTCAGGCAAATATCTTATCTTTATTGCATCACCCAATTTCTTTCTTATAAAGCCGCTTGCATTTTTCAATCCCTTAAGTGTATTTTCCTTCTCCTCATTATTTCCAAATATGCTTACATATACTTTAGCGTACTTTAAATCAGGAGTGGTTTCCACGGAAACAATACTGCACATAGCCGAAACCCTAGGATCCTTAAGCTCATTCATAATAATAAGGCTGATTTCTTTTTTTAATTCCTCAGAAATTCGATTTAATCTTTGCACAGACATATATGAATCACCTGCTTTATCTATTTTCTTGGCACAGCTTCCATTGTAAAGCTTTCTATGACATCGCCTTCTTTTACGTCATTAAACTTCTCCAAGCTTATTCCACACTCGAATCCAGTGTTTACTTCCTTGGCATCATCTTTAAATCTTTTTAATGAAGAAATTTTACCTTCGTGGGTCACTACTCCATCCCTTACTACCCTGACTTCATTATTCCTGTTTATTTTGCCGTCAGTTACATAGCAGCCTGCTATGGTTCCTATGCTTGATGCCTTAAAAATTGCCCTGACTTCGGCGTGTCCCAGAACAACTTCCTTGTACTCAGGCTCTAGCATTCCTTTCATAGCGGATTCTATATCTTCGATAGCATCGTATATAACCCTGTAAAGCCTCATATCAACCTTATCCTTTTCAGATAAGGTAACTGCTGCGGCCTGCGGTCTTACATTGAAGCCGATAATTATTGCATTAGAAGCGGAAGCAAACATTACATCTGTCTCCGTAATGGCTCCAACGCCACCATGTATAGCTTTTATTTTGACTTCGTCATTGCTCAATCTTTCCAAAGATTGTTTCAAAGCTTCGACAGAACCTTGAACATCTGCCTTTACTATTAGATTAAGCTCTTTAACCTTACCAGCCTGTATTTGGCTGAATAAGTCATCCAAAGAGATCCTTTGGTTGCTTTGCAAATGCTCCTGTCTATATTTTTCTTTTCTTTTATCTGATATCTGCCTTGATACTTTCTCATCAGCAACTATCATAAATATGTCACCTGCATCGGGCACTTCCGATAAGCCGGTTATTTCCACAGGTGTTGACGGTCCGGCCTTTTTTACTGCCTTACCCTTATCATCGGTCATAGTTCTTACTTTACCGTAAGTGGTGCCTACTATGAAGAAGTCACCGACATTTAAAGTACCATTTTGTACAAGGACTGTAGCAATGGGGCCTCTGCTTTTATCCAGCTTTGCCTCTATAACTGTTCCCTTTGCTTTTCTATTGGGGTTAGCTTTTAGCTCTTGCATCTCTGCAACCAATAAAACCATCTCTAAAAGATTTTCTATCCCAATCTTCTTTTTTGCCGAAACAGGAACACAGATTGTATCTCCGCCCCAGTCTTCTGACAGCAGACCGTGTTCAGTAAGCTCCTGTTTCACTCTGTCCGGGTTTGCTCCTGGTTTATCGATTTTATTTATGGCCACTATAATTGTTACGTTGGCGGCCTTAGCATGGTTTATAGCTTCGATTGTTTGGGGCATGACCCCATCATCGGCTGCAACTACTAATATAGCAATATCCGTGACCTTAGCTCCTCTGGCTCTCATAGCTGTAAAAGCTTCATGGCCTGGTGTATCCAGGAAAGCTATCTTTTTACCTTCGATATTTACAGTATAGGCACCGATATGCTGTGTGATGCCCCCTGCCTCGGTAGCTATTACATTGGTCTGTCTTACGGCATCCAATAAAGAGGTTTTACCATGATCTACATGACCCATTATAGTCACAACAGGCGGTCTGGGCTTTAAGTCTTCTTCTTTATCTTCAGTATCATTTAAAAGCAGTTCTTCATCATCTTTATCTATGGTCTTTTCTATGCCGATTCCAAATTCACCGGCTATAAGAGCAGCCGTATCGTAATCTAATTCTTGATTTATTGTGGCTACAGTTCCAAGAAGCAATAATTTTTTAATTATCTCAGCAACAGTTTTACCCGTTTTTTCGCTTAAATCTTTAACGGATATACTGTTTCCTACCTTTATGGGTTTTTTAGGC
>DPSW01000356.1 GCA_003527145.1 Clostridiaceae bacterium
GAGACTGCTGGTACCGCTAAAGGATCTGCACCGGCAAATGCTGCCGGAGACCATGAATGGGTTGTTATAGTACAGAACCTTGAGGATAAAACTTATTGGAACGAGACTACTAAAAGTTGGGAAGCCGTTTCTCCGACTACGCCATTAGCCAATATAATGGTTCCAATTGAATTTGATTCTAAAGGGGAAATAACTACGAATCCGGCTAAGAGCACAGTGGATAAGCTGAGCTTTACGATGCAGGGCAAGAATGGTGCAGGATCTTTTGATGTAGATGTAAATTTTGAAGGCTTGACCCAGTTTGCCAATGAATCAACCGCTTCAATAACCAACAAAAGCGGATATAAGCAAGGCTATCTTGATACCTTCAGCATCGGGCCATCAGGCGAAATAACCGGAATTTTTACAAACGGACAAAGCAGGATAATAGGACAAGTTGCTCTTGCGGGGTTCAAAAACCCTGCCGGCTTAGAAAAAATCGCGGAAAATATGTATCAGGTTTCCTCCAACTCCGGCGAAGCCATATACGGGCTCCCCGGCAGCGGCGGCTTAGGGGCTTTGAACCCGGGCACCTTGGAAATGTCTAATGTTGATATATCCAGGGAATTCACGGAAATGATCAGTACGCAAAGAGGCTTCCAGGCCAATTCACGAATTATTACTACCTCCGATGAAATGCTCCAGGAGCTAGTAAATATGAAGAGATGATGCGGTATAGTCCCTGGGCTTTGCCCAGGGACTATATAAAAGGATGTGAATGAATGATTAAAGTGACAAGATTGAATGGAAAAGAGTACTATATAAATTTTGATCTTATTGAAACTATCGAAGAAACGCCAGATACGGTAATAACTTTGAGAGACGGGAAAAAATATGTGGTCCTGGAAAATGTAGAAGAGATCATACAAAGAATTATTGATTTCAAAAGAAAAGTATTTACAAATGAAAATATATTAATAAAAGATTAAGCTTGAAAAGAGGTGCAGATTATTGGACATAGCATCCTTTGCCGGTTTGGGTCTCGGACTATTTTGTATAGTGTTTACAATAATGGGCAGTGGAAATCTAATGGGGTACATAGATTTTTATTCTGTAATAGTAACCTTTGGCGGTACATTAGCCACTGTGGTTTTTGCCTTTCCCTTCGATAGCCTTAAGGAAGCCATGAAATCGGTAAAGTACGTTTTTATTTATAAGCAAAAAGATTCGGATGACATAATAAAATCTATAATCGATTTAGCAAATATAGCAAGAAAAGAGGGCTTGCTTGCTTTGGAGGAAGCTGCTATGCAGCTGAAGGATGAATTCTTGCAAAAAGGCATTATGCTGATTGTAGATGGTACAGATCCCGAATTGGTAAGGAACATCCTAGAGACTGAATTAGCTTTTATTGAGGACAGGCATAAAGGAAATCAAAGTGTTTTTGAAACCATGGGAGCTTTGGGACCGGGCTTCGGAATGATAGGAACATTGATAGGCTTGATCAATATGCTGGCAAATCTCAAGGATCCTTCTTCAGTCGGACCTAATATGGCAGTAGCGATTGTTACCACTTTTTATGGATCTATGATAGCTAATTTATTTTGCACTCCGGTAACAAATAAATTAAAAATTCGAAGCTCACAAGAAATTCTCATAAAAGAAGTCATGCTTGAAGGCATGCTTTCTATTCAGGCCGGTGAGAATCCAAGGATAATAGAAGAAAAACTGAAGGCCTTTTTATCTCCGAGAATAAGAAAGAATCTGAAGGATACGAAAGAGCAAAATGAAGGAGTAGAATAAAATATGGCAAGAAGAAAAACAGAGGATATTAAAAAAGGTGCTCCGGAATGGATGTCCACGTATGGAGATCTGGTAACTTTACTGCTATGTTTTTTTGTTCTGCTATTTTCTTTTTCAACCATTGATAATAACAAGTTTAAAGCTATTATACAGTCTATGCAAGGCTCATTGGGAGTTTTGGATTCCGGTACTGTTGTCAAAATGGAGCCTTTAATCAACACCTTTCCTGGAGACACAGATGCTGAGGAAGAAGAGTTTAAAAAAATAAATGAACAGGTGAATGATTTTATCAGAGAAAACAATTTAGAAAAAAGTGTTACTCTTATACTTGATGAAAGGGGCCTTCTGATAAGATTATTGGATGCTACACTATTTGATTCCGGTAGAGCCGAGATCAAGAATGAAGCAAAATATATCATAGAAAAGATATCGGATGTGATAAAGGAAAGCGGTAAAAGTATTAGGATCGAGGGACATACGGATAATGTCCCTATCAATACCGGTAAATATCCTTCAAATTGGGAGCTTTCTACAGCGAGAGCCGTCAATGTGCTTAAATACCTGATAGAATTGAAGGATATAGAGCCTTGGAGGCTATCGGCCGTAGGATACGGAGAGTACCATCCCATCNNATTAAAAACAGAAACGAATGGCATAGGACCTGACCAATAACAGAATGGAGGGTTGACGTTGGAAAACAAAAAAACGCTGCTCATAATAGTTATAGCATTATTGATATTTATTATTATTGCTTCTGGGTTCGGGTTATATTTTATCATTAATGGTAACGCAGAAAAAGAAGATATGCTGAAAGTTGATAAAAAAATTATAATGTATTCTTTTGAAGATTCATTTATAAGCAATGTAAAGGATAGTAAAAGAATATTGAAAATCACCATAAAGGTAGAGCTTGCAAATTCAAAAATAGAAGATATTATTACGGCTAGAAACCCGGAGATAAGAAATGAAATAAATTTGATACTGCGGGAGAAAACCGAAGAAGCTTTGAGCGGATCGGAAGGCCAGCTCAAGCTTCAGACGGAAATATTAGAAGCTTTAAGAAAGCTGCTTAAAACAGAGAAAATATTGAATGTATATTTTGATGAATTCATAATTAATTAGCAGGAGGTGACAGCATTTGACTGAGGTATTGTCTCAAGGTGAAATTGATGCTCTGCTAAATGCATTAAAAACCGGAGAACTAGACGTAATGGAGATTTCAGACGAGAAGGAAGAAAAAAAAGTAAGAACATATGATTTTAAGATACCTAATAAATTTGCCAAGGATCAGTTTAGAACCTTACAGATGATACATGACAATTTTTCCAGACTTTTACAGACATATTNNCGGTTATTTAAGATCTTTAGTCCAGATAGAGGTTGTATCAGTAGATCAGCTTACTTATTATGAGTTTAGTAATTCTATGCCGAATCCTTCTACGCTGGGTATAGTTGATTTCCTTCCCCTGAGCGGTTCGATATTGATGGAGATTAGTCCGAGTGTGACTTTTGCTATGATAGAAAGGATACTTGGAGGAACCGGGCAGGCCTATGAGAAAAATCGAGTTTTTACAGAAATAGAGCTTACTCTTATGGAAAAGATTATAAATCAGATTTTAAATTTGTATAAGGAGCCATGGAAGAATGTATCTGAGATAAAGCCTAAGCTAAAAAAAATCGAGACCAATACACAATTCGCCCAGGTAATGTCGCCAAATGAAACAATAGCTTTAATAACATTAAATGTAAAAATCGGGGCAGTTGAAGGAGCTATGCATATATGCATACCGCATATTGTAATAGAGCCTATAATCGAAAAGTTAAGTACAAAATTTTGGTTTTCAGGAGTGACAAAGGATATTTCAGTCAATGAAATACATAATCTGGAACGAAGGATTGAAAATACATTTTTGCCGCTGAATGTCGTGCTTGGGAAGTCTTTTTTGAATGTTAAGGATGTTTTAAATCTGCAAATTGGGGATGTCATTCTGCTGGATAAATCTTCAAATGAGGAACTGGAAGTTTTTGTTGGCAACAGATTGAAATATTATTGTTATCCGGGTTTGAAAAAGAATAAAGTTGCGGTAAAGATTACAAGAATTGAAAAAAAGGGGGATGAGGCAGATGAGTGATATGCTTTCACAAGAAGAAATAGATGCGTTATTAAAAGGAAACAACGAAGATAATTCCCCTCTTACACCGGAGGAAATTGATGCTTTAGGGGAAATCGGCAATATTAGTATGGGCACTTCGGCAACAACTTTATTCACTCTATTAAATAACAAAGTTACTATTACTACTCCCAAGGTAAGCGTGATGACCTGGGATGAATTAGTGAGGCAATATCCGCTCCCTTACGTAGGAGTAGAGGTTAAGTACACTGAAGGCTTCAGGGGTACTAATCTGCTGATATTGAAAGAAGATGATGTTAAAACCATTACTGATCTTATGATGGGCGGCGATGGACATAATATAGCCNNTATCAGCGATCTGCACTTGAGCGCCATTGGTGAGGCTATGAATCAGATGATAGGTTCATCATCAACCTCATTATCCAGCATGTTCAATATGAGCATTAATATTTCTCCTCCAAAAGCATTTTCAATGAGCTTTAAAGATTCAAAGCCGATGAATTTCAGCTTTAATGATTCCATTGTAAGAGTGGCTTTTAAAATGGAAGTGGAAGGTATTCTGAATAGCGAGATAATGCAATTGATCCCTGTCGATTTTGCAAAGCAGATGGTGAAAGAGCTGCTGCATCCGTCGTCCAATGAATCACAGGGAAAAAAGACTAAAAAGAAGGAAATACCAGATGAAAGTCGAATAGTAGATAGAAGTATTCCCCAAGATGTGACGCATGAGGTGATTGGGAATAAACCCGATAAAAATTCAATAAATGTTCAGCCTGTTCAATTTGAAGCTTTTGATCAAGATAACAATATTGGTGATAAAGAAAATATTGATTTAATAATGGATGTTCCTCTTGAAATTACTGTCGAATTAGGCCGAACAAAAAGGCTGATAAAGGATATCTTAGAGTTTGGTCCGGGAACAGTTGTTGAGCTTGACAGGCTAGCTGGAGAACCGGTAGATGTTATTGTGAATGGAAAGTTTATTGCAAAAGCAGAAGTAGTAGTTATCGATGAAAGCTTTGGAGTACGAATAACCGATATTATCAGTCCTAATAAAAGGCTGAAGAAATCATAAAAACTATATTAGCATTAACTAGGAGGATTTAAAATGGCAAATGGGATATTAATTGTAGATGATGCTGCATTTATGAGAATGATGATAAAGGATGTTTTGTCTAAGAATGGTTTTTTAATAGCCGGGGAGGCTGAAAATGGTGCCAAGGCTGTAGAGAAATATAAGGAGTGCAATCCGGAACTGGTGATTATGGATATTACAATGCCGGAGGTAGACGGGATTCAAGCTGTGAAAGAGATAAAAAATATAAATCCCTCAGCAAAAATTATAATGTGTTCAGCTATGGGCCAGCAGGCTATGGTCATAGAGGCCATTCAAGCCGGTGCAAAGGATTTCATTGTTAAGCCTTTCCAGGCGGAAAGAATAATTGAAGCGGTGAAGAAGGTATTGGGTTAGAATTATGAATGCCTATAATGAAACAAGTGTGTTTATGGGTTTTTTTAAGCTAATTTTTATTTTAATAATTTTCTTGATGATTTTGGGTTTAAGCTATTACTTTACCAAATTTATTGGGAAAAAGTTTACTGGCAAGAATAGGCTGATGAAGCATATTGAGACACTCCCCTTTGGAAATGATAAAAACCTGCACATTGTACAGATTTGCGGCGAATTTTATTTAATATCAAGCTCTCAGCGGGGCGTATGCTTATTGGAGAAATTATCAAGTGATTTATTGTCATCTTTTGATATGGACCGGAATTCTGAGTCTATTGATTTTGACAATTGTTTAGATGATAGCTATGAGAATATTGACGTATACAAAAATAGGTATAGTATTAAGCAAAACCTTGAGAAGCTTAAAAACATTGCTAAAAGGAATAAAACTGATGAATAGAAAAAATTTTAAGAAAATAATATTTTTGATAGTAATTTTATTGCTTATAAGCAGCAGCATACATGCCGAACCTACATTTCCTATACCTAACATTGATTTCAATGTAAAGGCAGCGGAATCACCCCAAGAAGTAGCTTTAAGCTTGCAAATATTATTCATTCTTACAGTTTTATCATTGGCCCCTTCTCTGTTGATAATGGTGACTTCGTTTACCAGGATAATCATTGTATTATCCTTTACAAGAAGTGCAATAGGGACTCAGCAAATGCCGCCTAACCAGGTATTGATAGGACTTGCGCTATTCCTTACACTTTTTATTATGTCTCCGGTTGTTACAGAGATCAATGAAACTGCGATAAAGCCATTTACAGAGGAGAAGATCAGCCAAGAGGTTGCAATTAAAAATGCTATAGAGCCTGTAAGGGATTTTATGTTTAAGTATACTAGAGAAAAAGATCTGGCTTTATTTTTAAAGCTTGGGCAAATGGACAGTTTAATGAAGCTGGAGGATATACCTACTAAAGTATTAATTCCTTCTTTCATTATAAGTGAATTAAAGACAGCTTTCCAGATCGGCTTTTTCCTGTATATACCTTTTTTAATTATCGATATGGTTGTTGCCAGTACACTTATGTCAATGGGTATGATGATGTTGCCCCCTGTTATGATTTCTATGCCGTTTAAAATATTGCTGTTTATTATGGTAGACGGATGGAATTTGATAGTAAAATCTTTGTTATTAGGTTTTTAGCTAAAGAGGTGTTTTTATGGAACAAAGCATCGTAATGGATGTAGCACAAAGAGCTATTACTGTGGCAATAATGATATCTGCACCAATTTTAGGTTTAGGTTTAATAGTGGGACTGCTGATCAGTATTATACAAGCTACAACACAAATACAAGAACCGACGTTATCCTTTATACCAAAGCTAGTTACTATTTTTATCGCACTCATTATATTTGGCCCCTGGATGGGAAATATGATAACAGAATTTACCATAAGCCTATTTGAAAATATCCATACTTTTATAAGGTAGAAATATGAACGAAATAACAGATTTATTTATAAATAAATTTCTTATATATCTTTTAGTGTTTGTGAGGATGACTTCATTATTTGTAATAAGTCCAGTATTCGGAAGGCAGAACATGCCTTCTTATTTAAAAGTCGGACTGGCTGTATTTTCTACTTTTACGATTGCTCCCCTATTTGGAAACATTGTAATAGAATATACCAACCTTATTGATTTCAGCATCATTGTTTTTAAAGAGTTTCTTGTGGGGATTATTATTGGATTTGTCAGCTATATGGTATTTGCAGCTATGTTTGTTGCAGGACAAATGATTGATGCGCAAATTGGATTTGGAATGGTCAACGTGCTGGACCCCCAAAGCAATATTCAAGTCCCTCTTGTAGGAAATTTCTTATATATATTTGCCATCTTAATTTTTTTACTTGTTGACGGACATCATATTTTATTTTCTGCTCTGGTTAAAAGTTATAATGTTGTGCCAATAAACGGTTTTTTATTTACCGAAAGCCTTATAAATAATCTTGTTGCAGTGTTTGTTGAAACGTTTTCCATTGCTTTAAAGATTGGGTTTCCAATTATTGCAGCTGTTTTGATATCTGAGGTTGCTCTGGGTATATTATCTAGAACTGTTCCTCAAATGAATGTATTCATAGTCGGTTTGCCTATGAAAATTGCTTTGGGACTTTTGGCATTATTGCTTATTATGCCAGGCTTTTCAAACACTTTAGATTATTTGTTTGAGCATATGTTTGCTTACATTAGCATTATTATTCAGAGCATGACTAAAGGATGATTGATTTGCGCAGATTCGTTATAAATCTTACTCTTTTCTCGGAGGAAAAAACTGAGAAGGCCACGCCTAAAAGGAGGAGAGAGGCACGGGAAAAAGGGCAAGTAGCTAAAAGCAGGGAAGTAGTTTCGGCTGTTTTGTTATTGTTAATGTTCTGGTGTATTAAAAAACTATCAGGATTTATATATGATAATTTAGCTTTTATCATGAACAAATTCCTAACTATATTCAGCAATGTCAATGGGCTGTATGAAGCAAAAAATTTGCATAATATTTTTATTCAATCGGTATGGGCTTTTATGATAATCATCTTTCCTATATTAGGAGTAGCTGCATTGGCATCGCTTATAGCAAATTATTTACAGGTTGGTTTTATTTTTTCTTTTAAACCGCTGACACCAAA
>DPSW01000046.1:0-1727 GCA_003527145.1 Clostridiaceae bacterium
GCAACGGCTTTAGCACCAGTTCCTAATGGGACATGTTCCCATTTAATACCTAATTCATGTGCCAATTGCTCCATGGCAATCATTGGAGATGAGCCACTAGTTGATACGCCGTATTTTACCTTGCCAGGATTTTCTTTAGCATAAGTTAAAAATTCTTCAAGGTTTTGCCATGGGGCATCAGACTTAACACTTAAAGTATATGTAAATACCCCAAATCTGCATATTTGTTTAAAATCGTTTACAGGATCATAGGGTACTTCTCTCAGGTGAGGATTAATAGCTCCAGCTGAAGATATTAAAATACCGAGGCTATATCCATCAGGCTTTTCTTTGGACGTAGCTGAAAGAGCAACTGCGGTAGCTCCTCCTTCGCGATTTTCCGCCACTACAGGCTGACCGAGAACTTTTGATGCTGCATCAGCCATTGCGCGGGAAGAAAGGTCTGTAGAGCCGCCTGGGGCCAAGCCTATGAGCATTTTTACAGGCTTTGTCGGGTAGGAATCAGGTGAGTTTTGGGAAGCTTCTTGTGAACATGCAGCAAGTAAGCACAAAGAGATTAATAGAGTAAATGCAAATAGAATGCGTCTTGAAATTTTCATTGAATAATTCCCCCTTAAACTATGGATTTATATCTTAATTTTTAAAGAGATTCAATTTTATATATTTAAAGATGGTGTTTTCTCTTTTATTATTATTTCAAGTGATCTTCTCCTAGAAAATTTTCAATGCCCTTCCTCATATCATTAAGTTGATTTTTATAAGCTCTCATTAGTAAAGATGCATCAGCAGGAGAAGCAGTTATCATTCTTGCGCCCAGATCAACTAATTNNAATTTTCTAACAGTATCAAATATTGATTCGATTGTTTTTACAACTTTAGGATTGTTTTGTTCTCCTAAGGCATTTAAAGATCTTGAGAGATCTGCCGGTCCTATAAATATGCCATCTAGACCTTGTACACTTAATATTTCCTTAAGTTCTTCTACAGCAAAATCATCTTCGATCATAACCATAAATAGGATTTCTTCATTTGATTCTTTCATATGACGCTTAAAGTCAACTGCAGAATATTGTGCTGCTCTAGACCCGGAGAATATTCCACGATCGCCATATGGTCTGTATTTTATTGCATTAATCGCTTTCTCTACATCTTCTCTATTTCTAGTATGAGGTATTATAATTCCCTGTGCACCTGTTTCTAAAATACGAAGAATCGTTTTAGGATTGTTTTCGGGTACTCTTACTATTGTAGTTATATCAGCAGCATCCCCTGCTCTTACCATAGATTCAATAGTTTGAAGATCCAATGAGGAATGTTCCATATCTATAAGTATAAAATCAAATCCTGCATAACCAGCTATTTCTATTAAGGTAGGATCTGTAAAACCCAAACCAGCCCATGTTCCAAGTATGCACTTTCCTTCCTTAAGTAGTTTTTTAGATTTATTAATTCGCATAAAATCATCCTCCAATATTAATTAGTTATTTAATTAGATGTGTGCAGTAAAGCGGACAATATTAATAAAATTATAGATTGTTCTATAGTCCACATACTTGTTGCTCCACTTGTATTCGCTCAAGAATCTTGAACCAGTGCTTCTATTAGCGATAATCATGCCTGAGATTATATTTATGGTATGGTTGTTCAAGGCAGCAAAATATGGCAATCGTATTATATTATATAGTTGCTGATGTTATGATTTTGTTTTATTATTATCTCAGGCATAA
>DPSW01000046.1:1743-4986 GCA_003527145.1 Clostridiaceae bacterium
GGGTCGACTTATGCTTTTGTATTCCCATAGTTTTGGGAATACAATTTTTTACTATTTAATGCACAACGCTAATTATTTAACTTAAGTGTGAGAGATAAAGTTTTTAAAGGGTTAACTATTTGGCATATTTTTAAGTTCCCAATAGCACTTAATAGTAAATAGGCATCTTTTTTATCAATTTTATGTATCTCTTGCAAATACTCTATTCCCTGATGAACAAGTGATGGAATAATTTCATCATAGTCTTTACCTGATAAGATAAAGCTGACTTGATCTTTAAAGTATATCCTCGGTGATGGGATAGTTTTGTTCTTTATAACTCTAATTTTGACACTGACCCTAGCATCACATTCTATACCAGTACCACAAAGCTCCCCTTCACCCATAGCTGCATGTATATCTCCCATAGAAAGAAGAGCTCCTTCACAAAAAACCGGCAACACAACCTTAGCACCCATGGTTACATTGACAGAATCGAGGTTCCCGCCGTGGTTGCCCGGATATGAAGAATGTATGCTTTTTGGTGCGGCAACACCAATACAGCCTACCATTGGGTTCAATGGGTATTCTATATTTAGGTGCTCATCAAAAGTAAAACTTTTTTTATCTTTATCAATTTTTACACCCTTCGCATAAATACTATCAAATATGCTTAATACTCCCAGCTTTGATCTGCTCCAAAGAGAACCAGTGTCCGATAGTTCTATGTCTAAAATTTCAATTTCTAATGCATCACCCGGCATACAATTTTTTATATAGACAGGGCCGGTAACCGGGACGAAGTGTTCTACAACTATGTCATCGTATTTTTTTTTAGAGCCATTAATCTGACCATAAGATGCATCGATAGTTTCAAATACTAAAACCGAATCATCCTCAACCTCAAGAATATTTTTTTGATCACACGAGAAATAGTGGTGGATATTATTTTTATTGACTAGATGCATAATTATCACCTCCTTTGTACAATTAGTATTGTATTAAATCAGCGGCCAAAGCCACTGTTCAACCCATTAAAATTCATTTTTAAAACCGGCTATTTTATGTCAATTCAATTATGTCTGCTTACTATAAGAAGATGATGAAAAATAGCAACGGTAGAATGACCTATTTAATTTTTCTTCAAGTATCCCATCTTATAGCCAATTTTATCTGCTGTTTCTTTTACAAGATTGCCCAAATATTTTATCTTTTCCTCTGTAAATGTTATTGAAAGATCTGCGAAAGCAATTCCTCCAACTGGATTTCCGGTATAATCCATTATAGCTGCACCTACAGCAGAAACCCCAATATCGACTTCCTGATCGCTAAAGGAATAACCTAGATCCCTTGTCATACTTATATCTTTTAGAAGTTGATCTTTATTAATGATTGATTTATTTGTTAACGGTTTAAGCTCTGTTTCATTTAAGTAGTTTTGGATATTATCATCTGAGAAACAGGCAAAAATGGCTTTAGGAATAGCCCCGCAGTAATAGGGTAAAGTTTTACCAATATCACAATATAGTTTTACATTTTGTGAAGGATTCTCAAATCTATCAATAAATACTGCATATTTCTCCTTAGGTACAGCTAAAGTAATTGTTTCAGTAATTTGTTTCGAAACTGAGCTTAAAATAGGCTCTGCAACATGTCTTAAATCTATCTGCCGTAAATAAGTGCTGCCTAGTTCCAAAGACTTAGTATCTAGACTGTAGTCTTTGGTTTTTTCATTTTGTTTTAGGAAGCCACAGTAAGTTAATGTTTGCAACATCCTGTATGCAGTGCTTTTACTAATTGAAAAGTTTTGTGATATTTCTTCCAATGATAACTCTCTTTTTCCCTTGGTAAAGTGATAAAGAATGTCTAAAGAGTTTCTAACAGCCTGAATTATAATATCTTCTTTCATAAACCCTCCTATTTCACCTATCGAAATGACATTTCAATACATAGAATATTCTATATCAGTTGTAAATAATCNNCTTAAAAATTATTATCTATATATTTCTTTTAAATATTAAAATACAAATTTGGGAGATGAAGAAAGAATATTATATAATACAATGCGAAAAATTGACAACACAGAAAGTGCTGCAGAGATAGTAGAAAAAAAGTCATCAGTAAAAGAAGAAAGGGACAATAGCCCTTTCAATAAAGGAGACTTATGAGAAAAGCATAGACCTGTCTAAGATTCTTAACCATGAGGATATAACAGGTAAAGGTATAGAGGTGAAAACTGATACGGTGGAAATATTATTGGTAGGGAATGAAAAGCTTATAGAAATAGTTTCGAAATAGGCTTATATAAGGCAGCACCTGCAATAACGGCCAATATATTTCTCATAAAGCTTTTACCTTTAGCACCGCCGGAGTGAGCAATGCTGCCGACGATAAAGCCTGCCAAGCCTTTTATGAAGAAAGACCAGAGGGTATAACATGTTCATAAATTTCCCTCTTCAACTTTATTTTAAGGTACACCATAATTATAATGAAGATGAAAAAACAGCAAAAATGAGAATTATATAAATATCTTATAAGACGTATCGATACACAAAACTTTTTCACGGCATGGGGAGTCAATAAGATGTAGACAATAAGATGCGCATCTTAGAAAGGAGACCTTCATTTTATGGGACATAAGTTGCTGGATAAACTCCTGGAGGAGAATATCATAGACAATAAAGAAAAATACTACAGGCTGGCCTTTAGTTATGTTAAAAATGCCGATGATGCCTTGGATGTTTTACAGGAGTCCATATACAAGGCTTTCACCGGTATTGGCAAAATACAAAATCCTGAGTACATCAGGACCTGGTTTTATAGGATCGTAGTCAATACCTCTATAGATTTTTTGCGTAAAAACAAGAAAGCTGTTGCAGTAGATTCAGACATTTTAGAAAACCATATAAAGGCTGAAGAGGATTTATATGAGGACATAGATTTACATAGGGCTATAGAAACACTTAAGCCGGATTATAAAAGCATAATAATCCTTAGATATTTTGAGGATTTAAAGATTGAAGAAGTAGCAGAAATATTAGGTGAAAATGTAAATACAATAAAAACTCGATTATACAGGGCTCTCAAACTTTTAAGAGTTCAAATGGAAGAAAACATTTAGGAGGGATTATATGTCTAAATCTGATATGGAAAGGCTGAAAGAAGAATATATGAATATTGAAATACCAAAGGAATTGGATTTTATGGTCAGAAAAGCCATAAAGGGTGGATTAAGAAAGAATTACAAAAAAAATATATATAAAT
>DPSW01000003.1:0-1502 GCA_003527145.1 Clostridiaceae bacterium
ATTGGCTATTCTCAATGGTGTACGATGATGACTACTGGCCTGAATATGTTAACCTTTGTATAGCACATGGCAGAGTTAGCATTGTAAAAAACGTAAATATATTGATGCCGGTGACCACAGCAGGATTAACATACCCAGAAGATGCTCCTTGCTCGACTGGACATATTGTGTCCGTTGACGGTGTTCTGAAGAAGGCACCTCCGGCTTCTTATATATTCAGAGTGGACCTTACGCAAGCACATTCAAGTGCATGGCAAAGCACAGAAGAGATGGGTGCTCTTACTACTTTACTGAGCAAATCATTTAAAGAATATGGCGCTCCAAGAATATTGGAGGTTATGGCGCCAATAAAGACTGCATCTTTTGATGAAGAGATATTCTTTTCATGTTGTTCTATCCTTGAAAAGAAAATGAAGAAGTATTCTCCAATGAAAATAGCAATTGTAAACGGTTCTGGCAATCAAAAGACAAAGCCTCCGAGCTATATTTGTAGAATGGAGGATATCATCGAATTCAAAGCGCAATTGCGGGCCCGTAAAATTCATATTCAGTTTTCCATAGATTTTCCGGCCCTGATGGCTATAAAAATAGATACAAAATATAAACAGGAAGAGTTGTTCCGAGCTTTATCAGAAATTAAGAACTCAATCATATGTTTGAACGTTACAGATGTAGTACCACAACTCCGTACTTGGCCCAAGATGCGAACCATTGGCGATGATACAGACGTTTATTATCTTAACAAATATAGGTATCCAACATATAATGATTTCTATACTATGCTGAGTGCTACGTTCAACGATAATCAGCAACGATACTTGATTCCAAAGAATATTGCCAGTAATGCAGAACTCGAAATATTGGTTGATAATTTGCTGAGAAGCGGATTCTCTTTTTGTGGGGCGGGTGAGCAAAATGGGTGATGCGACGAATGTACAAATAATTCGTGAGCAACTTTATGCTGATGTTTGGGCTGAACCGATGACCGCCGTTGCGAAAAAATATAATTTATCCGATAACGGTGTACGAAAGAGATGCAACTCCTTAAACATCCCGGTTCCTCCTTTTGGATACTGGGCAAAGAAGAAGGCGGGTAAAGTAGTTGCTGATCGCCCTCCTCTTCCGCCTTATGATGAAATAGTCCTTAATGATATTCAAGAAAACAAGACCGATGCGCTTATAATAAATAAAACAAATTCACTTGAACTGCGTGATCTCTATGATATGCAGTTTGAGCAACTATCTGCCTTGCATGGTTTGGATCTAATAGAACCCAGTTCCATGGAGTATTTCACCAATTTGTTTGATACCCTTATTGTGCCAAGTCGAGTAAATGACTATGACAATTTGATTTCAAGGCATAAATCGGAAATTGAATATAGGGAAGCACGGGATAAAGCGTATCCTTTTCGGCAGGACCACATTAAACTATGGACTGTTGATAATAAGATCAGTGAGCGAGACAACATATCGGTGCTCCCTATTGAGGCGTCAAGTAGTCT
>DPSW01000003.1:1525-2761 GCA_003527145.1 Clostridiaceae bacterium
ACAATGGTAAAGATAATCTCCATATAAGCCTATTGGGCAGCACTGCATCTTTTGAAATTTTAGAATCAAAAACGAAGAGGCGATATCTTGCAAATTTATCGGATATGCAGGATTTTAGGCCTTTATATGAGGAAATATATGATGGAAATCTGCGAATAAGCTGGCAGATAATAGGATATGGACAGTACTCCTGCCATTCGCATTCAAATCAAGAACCAGCATTTAAGCTTGAATATTGTGATTCTAGAGATTATCCTCTGGAAAAGCAGATTTCTATCATGATCCTTGAGGTATATAAACAATGTTGCGAAAATGAGCTTAAGCGTACGGTTGAAAAAAAGAAATTACAGGAGAAATATGAACGAGAAGAAAGGGAGCGCCATGCAAAAGAAGAAGCACAACGCCTGCTTAAGCTTGAAGAAAAAAAGCAGGCTCACATCAATACTTTAGTCAAGGAGATTCCGGAGCAATCAGATAATTGGTTTAAACACCAGCAGTTAACCAGATATGCAGATGAGCTTGATGAGTATTTGACTACATGCTCGGACTCGGAGAAGGCTCGCCTGCTGAAGGGTTATATCCGGTTAGTAAGAGAAAATGCAAACAAGCTCAATCCCCTTGATGATATTCTTGATAAAATGCGAAATATTGAATTAGAACCGAGGTGATCTTTTTTGTGAGTGTTAACTTAATTGCAAGATGAAATTGTGCCCATTATAGGACGACGCCATTTGTCTGTATTAAAGACGAATGGCGTCTTTCCATTTAGGAGGTGAAAACAACTTGGNNGGCGTCGGCAAGACGACCACCTGCGCCAATCTCGGCATCGGACTGGTGCAGAACGGGAAAAAAGTGCTGCTGGTGGACGCGGACGCGCAAGGCAGCCTGACCGCTAGTTTGGGTTATTCTCAGCCGGATCAACTGCCGGTGACGCTGGCAACCGTCATGGGGAAGGCCATGAGCGATACGCCCATTGCTCCCCAGGAAGGTATCCTGCATCACTCGGAGGGCGTCGATCTCATGCCCGCGAACATCGAGCTGTCCGGCATCGAAGTATCGCTGGTCAACGCCATGAGCCGCGAAACTATCCTGCGGCAATATCTGGACGGCGTAAAACGGCATTACGACTATGTGATTCTGGACTGTATGCCCAGCCTGGGCATGATGACCGTCAACGCCCTGGCCGCCGCCGATACTGTTCTAATCCCGGTGCAAGCTCAATACCTGCCCGTCAAG
>DPSW01000357.1:0-218 GCA_003527145.1 Clostridiaceae bacterium
AAAAATATCAAGAAATATAACTTAGTAAAACGAACTTTGCTATGCTGCGTTTTGTTATTTTGCATATATCCGGCAGAGGTTTTGGCAAACTCATCATGGCATTGGGTAACAGTAAGTCCTATGAGAGTTTTACCCCTTGCAATAATACTAACACTTGCTATCGAGACCTGGGGAGTAAGCGTGTATGGAAAAGTAAAGGAAAAAGTAAAGGTCTTTAT
>DPSW01000357.1:230-4787 GCA_003527145.1 Clostridiaceae bacterium
ATAGATTTTATGGATCAGGCTGGGGTTATGCATGGGAAAGAGCGTTCAACAACGGTCCTAACTATATAATTAGACTTGCTTATTTAATACTAACATTGTGTATTGAAGTGCCTTTGGTATATTTTCTGCTTAAAAATCAAAGCAATGATAAGAAAAAACTATTGCTTNNAATGTAATTACTACAATAGCTGTTGCGGTTCTGGAAAGACTTCTTTGCCAGGGTCAATGGTAGAGCATTGTGATAATTCAAAAGGAGAACATTTATGGATAAAGCAAGTAAAATAAACATAGTACAAGAAAGACTCGCTGCTATTGGCGAATACAATTCCAAAGTTTTTAAAGACGATAAAAATGTATTTATTAAATCAACAAGTGCATTTTTTGAGATGATCACATTTGGCAAGAATGCCGTTATTAGAGCCGATATATATATTTACGATTGGTGTGTAGAACATTTTGCAGCAATACCGGCATGTGAGATTATGGATGGAGAAAATCTCTTTCTCATTGAAAAAAAGCTTCGCGAATTTGGTAAGAAGCTTGCCGGAGAGCATGTTAGATATCTGTATTTAGATAACAATAAATCTGTTAATCAGCCATCTGGCTTTAAATATCAACTTTTCGATAAAAATAATATGAATATCTTGTATAAGGAAAAAGGATTTAATAATGCGTTGAATTATAAAAATGATGTCATTGCATTTGGTGCGTATCATAAAGATCAACTTGTTGCCTTAGCCGGAGCTGATGACAGTTTATTAAACTTATGGCAAATCGGTATAGATACTTTGCCTGCATTTAGAAACAATGGACTGGCAGCGTATCTTGTGAAAACATTAGCTGATGAAATTGAAAAACGTGGCGCATTACCGTATTACACTACATGGAGCCCCAATATTGCATCAACAACAGTTGCTCTTAAAACCGGTTTTTTCCCTACTTGGGTTGGATATTATNNAGGATATATAAATGAGCAAGTGTGAAAAGGCGATAGTAACGGTTTTATGTATGAACGCAGCAAATCAGGTGATGATTGGATAGTTAGATTGTATTAAAAGGACTATCTGAGCTTTTGAAAAGATTATTTTGGAGGTGTTCTAAGTGAAAAGAATAATAGCAATGATCATGGCCTGCTCAGTTCTTATGCTATTCGGCTGCTCCAGGGAAACTGCTGCGAATACTGATTATACTACTACGATTGACGGTCAAGCTGCCGTGATATCATTTCTCGAAGGAAGCCTCTCGGAAGGGAAAATAAAAGCTGATAATGGCACATATACATTCGCTTATTCCATGGATGGAACCCTTTCTATCGTCTATCCCAATGGATATATATATTCTCAAAAGGATGTAGGCGGAGGAATTGCGGTTCCAGCGGATTATGATGCAAGCGCCGTAGAAAAATTGGGATATATAGACGGTTTTTCACTTGCGCGGGCCATTTCCTCAGCTTCTGACAGCGGTCGTAATGATACAGACGGCGCTCCTATTATCCTCTCTTTGTTTCTTCTCGCCGTTGGCATTTGGTTTATCAGCGCGCCAAGAAGTGCGTGGTGGATATCAAAAGGGTGGTATTTCAAGAATGCCGAACCCTCTGATTTGTCTTTGATTGTATATCGCGTGGGAGGATGTGTGCTGGTGTTTGGCGGGATAATATCTTTTTTTGCCTGAACTATTATGTATAATTGAGCGGTATTATCTGCGCCAAATGGGCTGGAATGCTTACTTAGATTTCCTTCAAACAGAATAAATATAAATAGGGCAATACCTGTTACCTTTAAAAATAGTAAGTTAACTATTGGAAGGCGGTATTGCCTTATTTTATTAGGATAGCCATATCGGAAATGGTAAGCATAAGTTTGCATATTAGCGGAAAATATATTAAGAGATTATATATTTAGCTAATAATCCCTTTACATAAAGGAGGATGACGCTTTGCATACTACTGCAGCCGTCGGTAAGAGCATACAGCGGAAGGAAGCATGGGATAAGGTGACGGGAATTGCCAAATACACAGATGATTGCATTGTGCCGGGTATTTTATATGCTAAATTAGTCACAAGTCCTTTTGCCCATGCCCAAATTAAATCAATTGATATTTCTGAAGCTGTAAAAGCTTCTGGAGTCCAAGCTGTAATTACAGGCAGCAGCTTTCCTATCCTTTGCGGAGTAGAGCTTGAAGATCGCCCCCCTCTTGCAACAGAAAAGATACGGTATTTCGGTGAGCCCGTTGCTCTAATAGTAGCCAACAGTGAGCGCGAAGCAATGCATGCAGTCAAGCTTGTAAAAGTGGAATACGAACCATTACAGGTGGTAAATTCTCCTAGAGATGCAATAAAAGCTGGTGCACCCATTATTCATGAAAACTTATATCAGTATAAGCGTGTGGCT
Source organism: Clostridiaceae bacterium (assembly GCA_003527145.1). Classification (GTDB taxonomy): domain Bacteria; phylum Bacillota; class Clostridia; order Lutisporales; family Lutisporaceae; genus Lutispora. The sequence continues at coordinate 2,622 of DPSW01000357.1, forward strand.
ATTGAGGCTTCTCCAGAACCAAATACAAACATTGCGCAACGTATAAAAATAAGAAAAGGCGATATGGCAAAAGGGTGGGCTGAAAGTGAAGTCATTATTGAGGCCGGTTATACTCTTCCAAAGTCAGACCATATAGCTATGGAAACCAGGAATGCCCGGGCAGAAATACATGCCGACGGTCAGGTTGTGATCAGTTCTTCAACTCAAGCCCCTTATTCCGTAAAGAAAATGATAAGCAAATATTTCGGAATAGAAGAAGGAAAAGTTACTGTAAAAACACCTCTTGTGGGCGGGGGGTTTGGAGGGAAAGCTCCTGTACAGCTTGAGATGCTTGCTTATATGGCTTCAAAATCCGTTGACGGCAGAATTGTTAAAGTAGCTAATACAAGGGAGGAAGATATCGTCACCTCTCCCTGCCGTTTAGGTCTAGAAGCAAAGATAAAGCTGGGTGCATCAAAGAATGGGCTGCTAAAGGCTGCTGAAATGATATATATTGTCGATACCGGTGCTTATACCGATATAGGACCTCGTTTAGCAAAAGCTATCGCTGTTGACTGTACAGGTCCTTATAATATTGAAAACGTATGGTGCGACTCACTTTGTGTATATACCAACCACCCTTACTCAACCTCTTTTAGGGGCTTCGGGCATGCCGCCTATACATTTTGTATAGAAAGGTCATTAGAAAAGCTGGCACATAAACTTGCAATGGATCCGCTGGAATTGAGAATCAAAAATGCTATTGCTCCGCAAATGACAACTCCAACTCAGGTTAAAACAACCTTAAGCAATATCGGGAACCTTACAGCATGCCTTCAAAAGTTAAAGGAATCAATAAATTGGAATGAAGGAGCAAGGATCGACTTAGGAAACAATAAAATTAGGGCAAAAGGTATCAGCTGCTTCTGGAAGACATCCGATTCTCCGACTGATGCCGTATCAGGGGTGTTTCTGACATTCAACACCGACGGCAGTATTAACATAAACAGCGGTGTAGTTGAATGCGGACCTGGGATGAAAACCACTTTAGCCCAGATACTTGCTGAAAAAATGAAAATGGATATAAGCAGGATCCATGTGAAACTGGAAGTAGATACACAGATCAGCCCTGAGCATTGGAAGACGGTTGCCAGTATGACAACATTTATGGCTGGAAGGGCAACGTTAAGGGCTGCAGAGGATCTGATCAGGCAGCTTAAAGGCTTAGCTGCCGTAGCCATGAGGTGTCCTCCGGAAGATTTGGCTGTCGCAGAGGAAAAAGTGTTTCTCAAACAAGACCCCGGCATATATATAGCATTTAAGGATTTAATTCACGGATATAAATATCCGAATGGCAATGCTATAGAAGGGCAGACTCTGGGCCGCGGCAGCTTTATTATGAGCCACATAACTCAGCTCGATAAGGAAACCGGCAGGGGGAAACCCGGACCGGCTTGGGCTGTAGGAGCTCAAGCCGTAGAAGTGGAGTTTGATACAAAGGAGTTTACATATAGACTGCTGAAAGCAGCAACAGTAATCGATGCAGGAAGAGTTCTGAATCCCAAAACTGCCCGCGGCCTTGTTACCGGCGGAATGTGCATGGGCCTCGGCCTTGGGAGCCGTGAAAGTTTTTCCTATGATGCGCAAGGGAAAGTACTAACTACCAGCCTGCGTACTTATAAAGTGATGCACATAGGTGAAGAACCTAAATATATAATTGATTTTATTGAAACTCCTCAAATAGATTCTCCCTATGGTGCAAGAGGAATAGCTGAACACGGAATTATCGGAATTCCAGCCGCTTTGGCAAATGCATTATCTTTAGCGGCACAGGTTGATCTGGACCAATTACCTCTCACACCGGAATATATCTGGAAGACAAAGACTGGAGGCATAGTATGATCCCATATAATTTTGATTACTACAGACCGGATACAATAGATGAAGCCGTTCAAATCTTTAAGCAGCTGGATCGTGAAAACAAAAACCCTCTTTACTATGGAGGCGGCTCAGAAATCATAAGTATGGCGAGAGTGCATAATATCCATACCAGAGCCGTTATTGACCTGAAAGCGATTCCGGAGAATAATGTTCTTGAATTCCAGGGTGACAAATTAGTGATTGGCTCTTCCGTTACACTTTCCAGAATATCGGAATCAAAGCTATATCCATTGCTGGGAAAGTCAA
>DPSW01000019.1 GCA_003527145.1 Clostridiaceae bacterium
CATCAAAAGAGTGCTCAAGGCACTATTGGAGAGAACCTCTGGTTCTTGAGACATTAAATGATGAAGAGGTTGATTTGGCTGCGGTTGTATTTGTGGGAAGCCCGCAGATCAACTCGGAAAAGTTCTATGTATCCGAAAGAGTCGGTATGACGGTAGAAGCAATGGATGCAGAAGGCGCTTTTGTAACCACTGAAGGTTTCGGAAACAATCATATAGACTTTGCCAGCCATGTTGAGCAAATCGGCATGAGAGGAATACCCGTTGTAGGCATGTCCTTCTGTGCAGTGCAGGGCGCACTTGTCGTCGGCAACAAATATATGACCCACATGGTAGACATGAATAAATCTGAGGCAGGCATAGAAAATGAAGTTTTATCCTGCAATACATTGACTAGAGAAGATGCTTTAAGAGCACTTGCCATGTTAAAAGCGGCTATGGCCGGTGAACCTGTTAAAGAATCAGAAAGAAAATGGAACGCCAATGTTAAGGAAAATAACTTAGAATTGATGGAAAAGGTAACAGGCAAAAAGATTGAAAGATCAGAAAATGAAACCGCCATACCCATGAGCCAAAAAAGAAAAGAAAAATATTCTACAAAGTGATTAAAGGTAAATTATGAAATACGGAGATAAGATAATATACATGGAAGGCATCATTGTAGAGGTTCATGACGGTTGTGTGGCCTTAGACTTAAAAGGAAGGCTAGGCTTTATGAAGGTCCCGATGAGAATGCTCATTACCGATTATCCTCTTAAAGTAGGACAGGAAGTAGGATTTAATATGAGCTATTTGGAAGTTCTGAGCCCTGATGCCAATGAAAAGTATGTAAGCAATATTGAAAAAAGAAATAAATCCGATAAGGAGGTAGAACTATGAGTTTAACAGTAGTAAAAGGGATGCAGTCTGAAATATATGTTCCTATTACACCGCCGCCAGTTTGGACTCCTGTAAAAAAAGAGCTTAAGGATATGACGATCGCTCTTGCAACTGCAGCTGGTGTACATGATAAATCAGATAAGAGATTTAACCTCGCAGGGGATTTTACGTACAGATTGGTTAAAGATACAACCCCCTCAAGCCAATTGATGGTATCTCATGGAGGATACGATAACGGGGATGTTAATAAGGATATCAACTGTATGTTCCCTATAGACAGAATTCATGAGCTTGCAAAAGAAGGCTTTATAAAAGCTATAGCTCCTGTTCATGTAGGTTTTATGGGAGGCGGCGGAAACCAGGAAAAGTTCAAAAATGAAACCGGCCCTGCCATAGCAAAGATATTGAAGGAAGAAGGAGTAGACGGAGTCTTAATGACAGCAGGCTGAGGTACTTGCCACCGCTCTGCCGTGATTGTGCAGAGAGCGATCGAGGAAGCAGGAATTCCGACTATTATCATTGCTGCTCTTCCTCCTGTAGTAAGACAAAACGGCACTCCGAGAGCAGTTGCTCCGCTAGTGCCTATGGGAGCTAACGCAGGCGCTCCAAATGACAGAGAAATGCAATACAACATTGTAAAAGAAACTTTGATTCAACTGACCAAGATAGACCAGCCCGGTAAGATAGTTCCATTGCCATATCAATATGTAGCTAAAGTATAAAAAGACTATATAGCCATATTGCAAAGGGATGATGACATGGTTGACAACGATAAAATTGAAATGAGAAGATTGGTGATCAAAAGTTATCATATTACAGAAGTTTCATTTGCAGATAAAACTGAGATCATTGATAAAAGCCTCTGCTTAAGAAAAAATATTATCAATGATATTATCCGGGACGAACCATTGATTGATAATTTGAGCATTGAAATAATTATGCCTGGTGAACACGACAGATGGGTAAACAGCATTATGGATATAATGCCTATATCTGCCAAGGTGCTGGGCCGCTTAGGCGAGGGAATAACCCATACTCTTACGGGGGTATACGTCATGCTTACAGGTGTGGACACAGAGGGAATCCAAGTGGCCGAATTCGGATCTTCTGAAGGGAATCTTCAAGAACAAATGATCTTAAATAGGTCCGGCACTCCGGGCGATAAAGACATAATAATTCTTGTGGACGTTACCTTAAAAGCCGGAGAAGGTCACTACAGAACCGGGCCTACCGCAGCCCACAGGGCGTGCGATAAGCTTGTGCAAGAAATAAGAGAGAAGCTTAAAAAACTAAATGGAAAAGATTGTACGGAAAGACATGAATTCTATGATGTTATAAAGCCGGGCAGAAAGAAAATTGCAATAATTAAGCAGGTAGCAGGCCAAGGAACCATGTATGATACTCAATTATTTGCTAAAGAACCGTCGGGTTTTGCAGGGGGACGCTCCATAATAGACATGGGAAATGTTCCTGTAATAGTAAGTCCTAATGAATACCGTGACGGTGCCATTAGAGCTATGCATTAAAGGGTGGTGTTATAAATGGGAGTAGGACCTTCAACTAAAGAAACTACTTTGCATCATTTCAGAGATCCATTGCTCCGCATTGTATCCCAGGATGATGATGTAGATCTTGTAGGAATAGTCATAGTAGGCACTCCACAGGATAATGAAGACAAAATGTTTGTCGGTCAAAGAGCAGCAGCATGGTTGGAGGCAATGCGTGTGGATGGAGCGATAATTTCAGTTGATGGTTGGGGTAACAGCCATGTGGACTTTGCAAACACCATCGAAGAAGTTGGTAAAAGGGGAATACCGGTTGTAGGTATGAGCTTTATAGGTACTCAAGCACAGTTTGTTGTCAAGAATCAATACATGGATACTATAGTAGATTTCAATAAATCTGTTGAAGGTATTGAAACGGAAGTCGTAGGCGAGAACACCGTTGCAGAGATTGATGCGAAAAAAGCTCTTGCAATGCTGAAGCTGAAGATGAGAAAGAAGACCGGGATATAAAAAAATGCGAAGGATATCATACAAAAAGGAAATCGACCAATGATATGATATTCTTCGCCTACACAAAGTTAGTAAACTGTGATATTGAATCTGGTACATTCAATATCTGCCGTGAACAAAGCCGTATTGGCTTTACTTAATAAATGAGGATATTTTATGTCTCTATAGTTTAAAATACCCCCGAATGATGTACAAAGAAATTTTAATTTATTGTAAAAATAACACATAAATTAAAATTATTGTACACAAGAAGTATTATAGCATGAAAATATCGCATAAGCAAATGGGGGAAAAGCAAATAATATCAACCATTAGAGCCATATCAAAACATAATATTCTCATTTTTAAGTTCTCTATAATTTAGATCAATCTAATTTAACGAATTGTATGTTGAGTATGTAACTAAATACTATCTAAATATTATTTCAGGAGGAATAAAAATGAGATTTGTAAAAAGCTTACATGCAGTGGATTCTCACACCATGGGAGAACCAACCAGGATAATAATCGGCGGAATACCTCAAATTCCGGGCAATACGATGAGTGAGAAAAAAGAGTATTTAGAAAAAAATATGGATCATATAAGGACTGCAGTTATGCATGAGCCCAGGGGACATAACGATATGTTCGGCTCGATCATAACTCAGCCGACAATGCCGGAAGCCGATCTTGGGATAATATTTATGGACGGCGGCGGATACCTTAATATGTGCGGACATGGTTCGATAGGAGCTGCCACTGCTGCAGTGGAAACAGGCATGGTTGAAGTTAAGGAACCCTATACTCAAATCAAGTTTGAGGCTCCGGCAGGCCTTGTAACGGCCAATGTGAAAGTAGAAGACGGTAAGGCAAAAGAAGTATCTGTGATCAATGTACCTGCATTTCTATATAAGAGAGACGTTCAAGTTGACTTGCCAGGCGTGGGAACAGTTACATTTGATATTTCTTTCGGAGGAAGCTTTTTCGCTATTATAAAGGCTTCTGAGCTTGATGTTGAGATTGAGCCTAAAAATATCAACATCATAACAGAGAAAGCAATGGCGCTTTTAAAGATAATAAATGAAACAATAAAGGTTCAGCATCCAATAAATTCCCATATAAAAACCGTTGATCTGGTGGAGATATACGGGCCTGCCAAAAGTCCTGAAGCAACAATGCAGAATGTAGTTGTATTCGGTGAAGGTCAAGTTGACAGATCACCATGCGGAACGGGCACAAGTGCAAAAATGGCAACCTTGTATGCAAAAGGCCAGCTAAAAATAAATGAACCTTTTATATATGAAAGCATAATAGGAACAATGTTCAAAGGAAGAATCCTTGAAGAAACAAAAGTGGGAGATTATACTGCAGTAATACCTGAAATTACCGGAAGCGCTTATACCACAGGCTTCAATCATTTTGTCATTGATGAAGACGACCCAGTCAAATACGGTTTTGTACTAAGG
>DPSW01000051.1 GCA_003527145.1 Clostridiaceae bacterium
AATGATACCGTAAGAACCACCACCCCTTTTATCAGCTAAAAAACCACTTTAGCTTATTTACAAATAATCTGATGCCGTATCCTTTATCATGTTTATTAGTTTTAATATCTATTAGAGCTTCTGCAATTAAAGAAATATCAATAGAAGCTTCAGATCCCTCAAATGTTATAACAAAAGGCTGCTGCATTTTTACTGCTTTTGGTATATTGGCATCATTGGACACATATCCCAATTTTTTAACTGATAGTCCTAAAAACNNCTGCCTCCCTGGAATTTTCTGCTCTGTTCAATAACAGCTTTAAATCTTTGGTTTTATCCTTTTGAGATATAATTTTTATCAAAGCATAAGCATCTGTGATGGAAGTAGGCTCTGAAGTCGTCACTACTATAACTTCTTTAGCCGCATAAATAAAACTCAGCACTTGATCAGATATGCCGGCACCGGTATCAATAAAAATTATATCTGCCTCTTCATCCAGCTTCCCGAGTTCAACAAGGAGATGGGCCAATTGCTCATTCGTAATTTTTATCAGATCCTGTAAGCCCGAACCGCCAGAAATAAATCTTATACCATTAGGGCCTTCCTCTAAAATATCATAAATGCCTTTTCTATAATTTATAACATCTGAAAGGTTATATTTAGGGATAATCCCTAAAGCAACATCAACATTTGACAGGCCCAAATCCGCATCAATTATTATTACGCTAAGCCCCAACTGAGATAATTTTATCGCAAGGTTTATTGTTATATTGGTTTTCCCTACTCCGCCCTTACCGCTGGTAATAGTTATCACCCTGGCATTTTTTTTAGCTTTGTCTATAAAATCCTTTGATATATCAGATTCATCAAAAGGGCTGTTAAGACCTCCCTTGCTATTAAGCTTTTCAACAATATCCCGTAATTTACCTGCTTGATCCTTCATATAATTTATCACCTAACAAAGAATTAATTATCTTGCTTTTATCTGCAACTTCTATATCATCTGGAACGCTTTGACCGTATGTCAAATATGATAAAGGCTTTTTTGTTATATAAGAGAGATTTATTATTGCTCCATAACTGGATGTTTCATCAAGCTTTGTAAAGAGCAATTTATAATCTTCAAGGAAGCTGTAACTATTCAGTATATCCCGGCAATCCGACATTTTTGTGCCGGCGCTGATCACTAAATATACCTGGCTTTCTATATCAGAATCCAAAAGATGCTTTAGTTCCATTAACTGGTACTTATCCTTATGGCTTCTTCCAGCAGTATCTACCATTATGATATCTTCATCCTTATAATTTTCAACTGCAGATGCAAATTCCTGGGGTGAATATACAACAGTCAATGGAATCCCTATTATATCGCTATAAGTTCTTAGCTGCTCAACTGCGGCAATCCTATATGTATCAGAAGTAATAAAGCCTACCCTTTTCTTTTTCGTTAATGTATATAGCGCCGCCAGCTTTGCCATTGTCGTGGTTTTTCCTACACCGGTAGGCCCTATGAAGACAGCAACCTTTTTAGGTTCTGTGTCAGCACCTTCATTTTCTAAGGCGATAAGGTCCAATAATGTATTATAGATAAAATTCCTTATAAAGTCTTCATCGCTTTGTAAATCCATTGTCAATTTTTCAATTTTATCCTTAAGTTTTTCTATAATTTCTTCATCGACTTCTGCATTCCTTAATCTCAGGATATATTGCTTGGCAATGTCTGATATACTGTCTTCATCCAGCTTTATTACTTTATATACCTTGTTCAACATGCTCTTTATTTCATTAAATTCTTGCTCCATNNAGATATGAGCCCTTCGCACTGTCCATGCTTTCTTTAAAAGATCCCGGCCTGTTCACTAAGCTCTCACTTTTAAGGCTTGAGCTGTATTCCTTAATATCCTTTCTTTCGTTCGGGCTGCTTCTTTCATAATCATCAACAGCTGCAACTACTTCAATAATAGGTTTGGAGAATAGGCCTTTAATTCCTCTTTTTTTTATTTTCCTGGTGTTGATAATAACAGCATCTTTGCCTAATTCAGTTCTAACTTTTTGCAAAGCTTCTTGTGCTGTATCTCCAATATACCTTTTAACTTTCATTAAATACTCACCATCCCAATAGATTGAACTTCAATTGAAGGATCTATTTCATTATAAGATAATACTATAAGGCCTGGAGCAACTCCTTCGGCTATCCTTTTAAAATACATTCTCACCATTGGCGACGTCAATATCAATGGCTGCTCTCCTATGGACATAAATTTTTGTATTTCTTTCATTAGACTTGCTGCGATGCTTTGCGTTACTTGAGGATCAATAGATATATATGAACCATAATCCGTCTGCTGAACAGAATCGATAATAGTCTGTTCCAGTTCCTGAGCCAGAGTTATAACTTTTACTTTTTTGTTATTTATAAACCTTTTTGTTATTGCCCTGCTCATAGATTGTCTTNNTTACATATTCCGTTAGCATATCTGTATCTTTTGTCAGAACTCCGTAATCTGCCAAAGCCTCCATTATAGTGACCAAATCTCTTATTGATATATTCTCCTTCAGTAAATTGGTCAGTACTTTATGAATTTCTCCAAGGCTTAGTATCTTAGGCAATACTTCATCTACCAAAGCCGGATAAGATTCTTTTATATTATCTAAAAGCTTTTGTACATCCTGTCTACCTAACAATTCTGCCGAATGAGCTTTAATCACCTCTGTTAAATGGGTAGCAATAATCGATGGGGGATCCACAACGGTATAACCCATCATTTCCGCTTTTTCCCTTTGGCTTTCATTAATCCATACAGCCGGCAAGCCAAAGGCAGGCTCTACTGTCTTTATGCCATCTAAATCGCCTTCAGCGGTACCGGGATTCATAGCCAGATAGTTATCAAACATTATTTCTCCATTTGCTACGTCTGTACCCTTTATTTTTATTACATATTCATTTGGCTTCAATTGAATATTATCTCTAAGCCTTATGATTGGAACTACTATTCCCAGGTCTAAAGCACATTGCCTTCTTATCATGACAAGTCTATCAAGCAAATCGCCGCCTTGGTTTGCATCGACAAGAGGCAATATACCATATCCAAATTCCAATTCAATCGGATCCACCTGCAATAATGACATTACATTTTCAGGTTTTCTGATTTCATCTGCTTCATTGCCCTGATCTTTTATCTCCTGTTCAAGCTCAGCTTCTTTTATAGTTTTCTGCAGGGTGTAAGCCATAAAGGACAACAATCCGGAAAGCATTATATTAGGTAAAGGGGGCAACCCTGTAAAAGCTAATAAAATCAATACTCCGCTGGCAATATAGAGCGCCCTCGGTTGGGAAAACAACTGCTTGATCATCTCATTTCCAAGGTTTGACTCTGA
>DPSW01000120.1 GCA_003527145.1 Clostridiaceae bacterium
ACTCTTCTAAAACATGGCCCTTCTTCTTCGACATCATAGTTTTGATCCATGCATGTCACTACACATGCAAAACAACCTACACATCTGTCTAAGTCTAAATCTATGTGCTTTTTACTCATTTCTTCCTCCTATTATTTTTTACTAATCTTGCATGGGAAGCATTTAAACCCGGGATAACCTGATATTGGGTCCAGAAAATCTTTATCCATCAATATATTAACATCTGCATCAGGATTACCATGATACATTGACAATACCCCTTCTTGAGAAACAATTGTTACATTAGCTACGGCTTCAATGCTGCCTTTTAAGGTGCTGATTACAACTTTGTCTCCTTGTTTTATTCCGTATCTTTCAGCATCTCTTAAGCTGATATCTACAAAGGCTGCCTCCTCTAAGTTTTTAATCCAATCCATCCTATATGTTCGGCTATGCATAAACTGAGGTCTCCTTGAACCAGTATTCATAATCATAGGATACTCATTATTTTCATATTCAGGATATATATCCTGAAAGCTTTTGTATTTGGGTAAAGAATCATATCCATGGGTTTTTGAATATTTAGCCAAAATATTTGAAACAAATTCAACCTTCCCGCTTGGAGTATTAAACCCTTCTGTTTCATATTTTTTCTCTTTATATGTTCCTATATTTCGCGCCATTATCGGATTGTTTTTATTTTCTCTTAGCTCTTCTAAAGTAACACCTGTAGGTTCAATCATATAATCCATATATTCGTCATAAGTCATATTTAGCATTTCATCGTCTATTCCCAATTTTTTAGCTAGTTCCGTCAAAATGATAATATCGTTTTTAGATTCTCCTAATGGTTCTATTGCAACTTCCGGACTACATATGTAATTATCCGAAAACACTTTTATTTCTGTACGTTCCAAAGAAGAACAAGCCGGCAATACAATATCAGCATGCTTACATGCTTCAGTCATAAACAAGTCTATGCTTACAAAAAACTCAATTCCGTTCAATGCTTCGAGTATATAATTTGTATCGGGCCACATTCTATGGTTCATTCCCACTCCTACTAATGCCTTTATTTCATATGGTTTTTTCTTTAATATATAATCCGGCAACCTCATTGCTTGTGCTTCCTCTTTAACAAGTTCAAACCAGACAGGGAATTCCTCTTGTCCAATTCCAGGTTCTTTATCAAATTTTTCTCCTCTATATTGTTCCTCATTGGATTCTGCAAAAGAAGAAACATGCAAATAGCTGCTTGGAAGCACTCTGTTTCCTCCTATTATGTCATAATTACCTGTTAGAGCTACTAAACACATTACAGCTCTATAATTTTGAATACCATTTACATGATGTACCACAGGAGAAGCTGATGTCAGCATGGCAGCAGGTTTAGTTGCTGCGTATAATCTTGCAGCCTTTATCATATCTTCTTTCTTCACCCCTGTGATTCTTTCCGTTTTTTCAGGAGTATATTCTTTTACATACTCTTTGAACTCTTCAAAACCATAACCATATTTCTCAACAAATTCCTTATCATATAAATTTTCACTAATAATAACATTTGCTATGCCTAAAGCTAATGCTCCATCGGTTCCGGGCTTCAGCCGCAAATGCAGCTCTGCTCTTTGAGTCATGGGCGTTATTCTTGGATCAACCACTATCATTTTCATACCTTTTTCAATCTCATCAAAATATTTATCCGAGCAATGCAAATCTGAATATGCTGGATTTCTGCTCCAAACAAAAAGCAATTTAGTATTTTTATAGTCAGCACCGGCCTGTGCACCAAAAACAAGCTTCCACGCCATAGTATGAGCCACCTGACATGTACTGCCTTCAGTGATAAAATTTGGAGTACCAAATTTGTTAGCTAATCTATATAATGTGGGCCTGTACCATTTTGAAAATCCAGCAAAAAAAGCTACAGATTTACCTCCGTATTANNATACCCATTTAATTTTTCAGAGATAATATCATATGCTTCATCCCATGTGATTCTTTCAAACTCTCCTGAACCTTTTGCTCCTATTCTTTTCATAGGATACATTATTCTGTCTTTACTATATACATACTGTCTGGTAGCTGCTCCGCGGGGACACAACTTTCCATAGCTATGGGGATTATCTTTTGAGCCTTCAACTTTTATTATTTTCCCATCCTTTATATATGAATTAATAGCGCAGTGGGAATCATTATTACAAATATCGCAAATTGTTTTTTTAATTTCAATTCCTGTTTCTTCACAGGCAATCTTGCTTTTTAATAAATTATCTAAATTCTCCATAAAAGCCTCCTGTTATATTACTTGTTTTATAATAGTGCCAGCAAATCTTTCAAAAGATGGATTATCTGTAAATGTACTATTATTCGCTTCTAATGATTTGAAAAACATGGCCTTTAATATTCCAGATATTTCTTTGTAGTTAATTAGATTTATGCACTGAATCTTTTCCCCTTGTTTAACTATTCTTATATACTTGTTTTTTGAAGGATCATATTTTTCTAAAACTTCCCCATCTGCATTAGGATTACCAATACCAATAAAATCGGTGCCTAAAAAGTATGTTATATTGTGAGGAGTAGTGCCTGCATAATAACTATCAATCCCCCCAATATTTTTTGCTGCTGTACGCCCCTGATATCTAGCGTTGGCTAATAAGCCTATTATCCTGTTATCATTCAAAACCACATCATATCCTTGAGCACAATCGCCTGCAGCATATATATCTTTTGCACTGGTTTCCATTTTTTTATTTACAATTATGCCTCTATCTATCTTAATTTGATCTTTCGAAATAAAATTGATATTAGGTCTGACGCCAATTGCCATAATAATTATGTCTGCCTCCTCAGGCTCTTTACCATCATCAAAATAAGCATAGGTATTTTTTATTGTATGCTCTATTCTTTTTATTGCTCCTCCAAGTCTTAAACTTATCCCATTGTCTTCAACTATTTTTTCTATAATTTTTGAGCAATTTTTATGCGCTGCTAAAGGGAATATATTAGATGCAGCATCTGCTAAACAACACTCAATTCCTTCATGATTAAAAAATTCAGCAGCTTTTATTCCAACCATTGAAGCCCCTATAACTAAAG
>DPSW01000408.1 GCA_003527145.1 Clostridiaceae bacterium
CTACATTATACAAGGAGGGATGCGTTATGCCGAATCCTTTGATGAGAGTCATGCTGAATAACACTTTGAACAGACCGTCAATCAATGAACAGGTGCAAGACAAGAATACTGGTGCCGCAAATCTCAGAGAAGAGCAGGAAAAGCTGCTGAAGGAGATATTAGCGAAGCATGATCATATTGCCGGCAAAGGGATAAAGCTTATTACTTTAGAAGAGCTGCAGAAAGATTATCAAAGAGATGGGCCTGCTGAAGAGAAAAATCAAATGAATAAAGCGTGTAAGAATTTAGTGAGTCTGGCTTCTGTAGGCAAGCTGCGCAGGGAGGGTTGATGATGGTCGTAGGTGCTTTGGGCCTTATAGAAGTGGTAGGGATGACAACTGCTTTAGCCGCCCTTGATGCGGCCTGCAAAAATGCGGATGTAAGACTTGTCGGCTGTGAAAAGGTCATCGGGGTAGATAAAGCGATAAGCATCACTATTGAAATAGCAGGTCAGGTAGCCGCAGTTCAGTCATCTGTGGAGGCAGGTGAGATTGCGGCAGGAAAAGTGGGAAAGGTCGTTGCCGTTCATGTAATACCGAGGCCCCATGAGGAATTGGAACGAATCTTTATGGAATTCGAAGAGAAATACAATCAGATATTATTGGATAATAAAATTGAGGAGGAAAAGTAAATGAGCGGAGAAGCATTGGGATTGATAGAAACAAAGGGCTTGGTAGGGGCAATAGAAGCCGCTGATGCAATGGTAAAGGCGGCCAATGTAACCATAGTAGGCTACGAGAGGATAGGCTTCGGTTTGGTCACCGTTATGGTGCGGGGGGATGTGGGCGCAGTAAAGGCTGCAACGGATGTAGGCGCCGAGGCCGCCAGAGCGGTGGGAGAACTTTTCTCAGTACACGTAATACCCAGGCCTCATGCAGAGGTTGAAAGGGTAATGCTGAAAGAAAATAAGTAGATACATGATTGTTGTGATTGGAGGTCTACTCCGTGGCAGACAAACGAAAATTTACTTATGAGATTCTTCAAAATCTTATGCACGCCAAGAAAACGTCGATATTGGTCGAAGCTGAGAGCAGCAAAAGGGTTATCACTGAAAGCGATATAAACGGGTTGAAAGACGGTCAGGAGCTTATCCTTTCAAAGGGAGATATCATAACTCCGCTGGCAAAGGATAGGCTGAAGCAAAGAAAAATAACCCTGATCGTGAAGTAATAAAGATGCAAATGCATGTCAAATAGAAGTTTTGGAGGAATATAGAATGCTTATAGGAAGGGTAATAGGCACGGTTATCGCTACCAGAAAGGACGAAGGCCTTGTAGGCTCCAAGCTCTTGATAACCCAGCCCATGGATTTTGTGGGGCAGGATAGGGATAACCCTCTTATTGCAGTAGATACTGTTGGCGCCGGAGTGGGTGAAGTAGTCATTTATGTTACAGGCAGCGTAGCACCTTATGCTGTAAAAAAATCAGGAATTCCTGTAGATGCAGCAATAGTTGGAATAGTTGATAAGATAGACCTTAACGAATAAGGGGTTGAGCATGTGAAAACCGATCATATAAAAATGGCAGTAGATAATAGGCAGCTTATCGACCATTTATTGGGAGAAGGCGGATTCGCTGATATTGTACTTTACGGAGGCAATATAGTAAATGTCATCACGAGGGAAATCTATCCCGGAGATGTGGCAATAAAGGGTAAATACATAATGATGGTTGGAGACGCATCCAAGCTTATTGGGAGCAAGACAAAGGTCATTGATGTACGGAAAAAATATATTTCTCCGGGTTTTATAGATTCCCACATGCATTTTGAAAGCAGCATGCTTACAATTACTGAGTTTTCAAAGCTTTCAATTCCATCAGGCACTACGACGATTGTTGCGGATCCTCATGAAATAGGCAATGCATTAGGCCCTATAGGCATAAAAGCTATGGCTGAGGAAGCTGATGCGGTGCCAAACAGGATAAAGCTTGTGGTTCCGGCTATGGTTCCTGATAGTCCTACTCTTGAAACAGCGGGTGCTGATATCAATTCAAAGGATATGGAAGACTTGCTTTGCTATAAAAATATAGCAGGAATTGGGGAGCTTCAAGGATTCAGCAATGTGAAAAATGTATATAAGCATACGCCGGAGGCCATTGATGATTTGGTTGCATCAACTGCCTATGCGGCATCATTGGGTAAAATTGTTGATGGAAATGCGCCGGAGCTCTTCGGTAAAGAGCTCGCTGCCCATATAATAAGCTGCGGAGGGCGATGTTCCTGCCATGAGACTACTACTAAAGAAGAATGCATCGAAAAATTAAGATACGGCATATATGTTTTTATGAGAGAGGGCTCAACTCAGAGGAATATGGCTGAATGCATTAAGGCGTTGACTGAGGAAGGCTTGGATTCACGAAGGCTTATCTTAGCCACTGATGATATGCTGTCCGATGATTTGGCGGGGCAAGGTCATATGAATGAAATAATAAGGAGGACCATAGCCCAAGGGGTGAGACCCGAAGAAGCAATACAAATGGCTACGATTAATCCTGCCGCCTATTTTGGCTTTAATGATATTGGAGTATTGGCACCGGGCAAGCTTGCAGACATTGTAGTCATCGAAGATTTAACTCAAATGAAGATTGCGGCAGTATTTATAAACGGGAAGCTCATCTCCAATGGCAGAGAATTGCTCATAAAGTTGCCTCTCTATAAATATCCTGATAGTGTTAAGAATTCGGTTAAGTGCAGTCCCATTTCCAAAGAACAACTGGAGATATATAAAGATGGCAATAAGGTTACCGCCAGATGTATAGTTCTTATCCCTGATCAAAATCTTACGGATACAAAGCTAATAGAATTGAGAGTATCTGATGAAAAAGTTCGATGCGATATAAACAATGATATTCTATACATTGCCTGTGTAGAGAGATATGGTAAAACAGGCGGTATCGGTAAAGCTTTTGTAACCGGCTTTGGTCTCAAGGAGGGTGCTTTTGCTGAGAGNNAGCAATAGGCACGAACACAAAGGATATGGCACTGGCGATCAATAGAGTCATAGAAATGAAGGGCGGTATAGCCATCGCAAAGGGCGGGTCGGTGCTAAATGAATTGTCCCTGCCTGTCGGGGGCTTGATCACCGATGAGCTGACAGCCTATGAGCTCAGCAGCAAGATGCGGGAGCTCAGCAGTGCGGTAAAGGATAGGCTTGGATGCAAGGTTCATGCGCCTTTTATGCACCTGTCATTTTTAGCTTTGACTACAAGCCCTAAGTGGAAGATCACCGACAAAGGTCTAATAGATGTCAACAGCTTTGAAATATTGCCGCCTGTAATTTAGCTATCCGATACAGGACAAAGGCAAAAGCGAGGGGAGGTATAATTATAACTTTTTCCAAAACAGATAAATAAAAGGAGGGAATAACGTGGATTTGCAGACAAGAGCAAACAAAAATCCTAACTCAGGTATGTTGGAAAAGCTGTTTAAATTAAACGAGCATAAGACTACTGTTAGAACTGAAATCATAGCAGGGTTAACCACATTTATGACTATGGCCTATATCATCATTGTAAATCCTTTGACATTAAAAGAAGCAGGTATGGACTTTGGTGCTGTACTGACCGCCACCTGCCTTGCATCCGGACTCACAACGATCCTGATGGCCTTTTTGGCCAATTATCCCTTCGCCCTGGCGCCAGGCATGGGGCTTAATGCTTTCTTTGCATATGGAGTGGTAATTGGTATGGGTTATAGCTGGCAATTGGCTTTAACNNATAATATTCATAATAATGTCTTTCTTTAAGGTGAGAGAAGCAATTATTGATTCAATACCTATGAACTTGAAATATGCGGTCAGTGCAGGCATTGGGCTTTTCATTGCTTTCATAGGTTTTGCAAATGCGGGGATCGTTAAAGCAGGAGGGGCGATAGTAGAGCTTGGAGACATGAAAAGCCCGTCTGCCATACTTGCCGTACTGGGCTTAATAATAACCGGAGTATTGTTGCATAAAAGAGTTAAGGGAGCCTTATTCATAGGTATATTGATATCAACGGCTATAGGAATAATTATGGGTGTGGCCAAGCTGCCGGAAAGCATCATTCAAGCGCCCCTTTCCATGGCTCCTACATTCCTCGCAGTATTAAAAACGGATTGGTCGACTATATTCAGTATCGATTTTTTGATTATAATGTTTACCTTCCTGTTTGTAGATGTTTTCGATACTGTTGGAACAGTCATAGGAGTTGCTTCCAAGGCAGATATGCTGGACAAGGACGGCAAGCTTCCTAAGGCCAGCAATGTACTTCTTACGGATGCCATTGGAACCGTTATGGGTGCATTATTTGGAACCAGTACGGTGACCACCTATGTAGAAAGCGCATCGGGGGTTGCTGAGGGGGGAAGAACAGGCCTGACAGCTTTAACCACAGGAGTCTTATTCTTGCTG
>DPSW01000353.1:0-1999 GCA_003527145.1 Clostridiaceae bacterium
ATTCTTTGTGGACAAGCTTTAAGAAATTGTCTAAAGATCAGATCTGGGACTATTGGGATTATGAAAATTTTATCTATGAGTTACCCGGCAAATGGGAAATGTCTTTTTACTTAGAGATAAATAATAATATTATTGGTTACTGTATTAATTCAATTAAACATGATTGTGTATGGTTACACCATATAATAATTGATGAATCCTCTAGAAGTAAAGGAATAGGCAATATAATATTAAAAGAGTTAGTGAGACGAACCAAAGGAAAGACTAGTTTTCAAGAGATTGGTTTNNTTTAGCTCAGAAATTCTACTCTAAAGCGGGGTTTGAAATCGAAAGGTGCGATAAAGATTACATAACAATGAAAAAGTTTATTTAAAATATAGAAGGGATTGAGGACTTCAATGGATAAAGCTAAATGTATGACAATTGTAGGGAATCGTCCGCAATTTATAAAAATGGCACCAGTATCACATGAGATAAAAAGAAGAGGTTATAGTGAATTTATTATTCATACGGGACAGCACTATGATGAAAATATGAGTGATGTTTTTTTTGAAGAACTAGAAATACCGAGACCTGATATCAATCTCGATATTCATACCGGAAACCATGGTTCTATGACAGGTGAAATGTTGATAAAACTTGAAGAATTAATGATTAAATATAAACCAGGGAGTTTATTAATATATNNTGCAGCCCTTGCAGCTGTTAAGCTGCATATACCTATTGCGCATGTAGAAGCTGGGCCCAGAATCTATGATATAGATACACCCGAAGAAATAAATCGAATAGTGGCTGATCGTTCAGCACGTTTCAAGTTCTGCCCTGACATTATATCAGTTCAAAACTTGGCTAAAGAAAATATTACAGATGGAGTATACTTTACTGGAGATGTAATGTATGATGCATATCTTCATTTTTCAGAGATTGCTTCAGAAAAATCTAGTATACTGGAAAAATACAATATTAATTATAAATATGCATTGCTTCNNGTTACTGTACATAGACCTAATAATACCTGTGATGAGAGAGTACTAAATAAAATTATTGATGTTGTGTATAATTCTGACATTAAGGTTGTGTTTGTTGTTCATCCACGCACGGAGAATGCTTTTATTAGATATGGTCTTTGGAAAAGATTAAATGCATGTCCAAATATAGTTATAATTAGAGCAGTAGGCTATCTTGATATGATGAAGCTGCTAAATAGCTCGCAGATAGTATTAACAGACTCAGGAGGGCTTCAGAAGGAGGCTTTTTTTGCAGGTATACCTACAATAATTCTTTTTTATGCAACACCATGGCCACAGATAATGGATGCTCAGTGGCAGAAGTTATGTTGGAATGATGGTATTGATGTTCAAAAGGTATTACAGTTGATTAAAGGGTATAGACCTGGGACTGAAAGGCCACAATTATTTGGTGATGGGAATGCTGCAGTTAAAGTAGTAGATGTATTAGAAAATAATAATTGGTTTGGAGATGGAGAAAATTGTTAGATAAAATACTAGCAGGCAGATCTGTACTAGTGTTGGGGGCACATCCTGATGACGAAATGGGGTGTGGTAGTACTATTGCAAAGCTTGTTGACAGTGGGGCTACTGTACATCATTATTACTTTTCACCCTGTACTGAAAGTCTTATTTCTATAGGGCTAACTCCCAGCCAGCTACAGGAAGAATGCCAACAAAGTAGAGAAACATTAGGAATAAAATTAGAAAATTGCGGTAACTTTGAGTATCCTGTAAGATATCTACCAAAGTATAGGCACGATATTTTAGAAAATTTAACTGACCTAAAAAAAAGGATAAATCCGGGTATAGTATTCATACCTAATTCTAACGACATACATCAAGATCATCATTGTATTTATGAAGAAGCTTTAAGGGCTTTCAAGCATACAACTATGTTAGGCTATGAATTACCATGGAACACTATGACTATGAATCACGACTGCTTAATTGAAATAAATGAAAAATATCTAAAGACAAAAATTGATTCT
>DPSW01000353.1:2045-2276 GCA_003527145.1 Clostridiaceae bacterium
TTTGAAGTAGTAAGGCTGCTTTTGTAGTCGCATCTATCCCTAATTAGTATCTTTAAGGAGGAAAGGTATGTGTGGAATTGCTGGACAGGTAAGCTTTGATAAGAGTCAGGTATCAGAAGAGCTTATGAAGAATATGGGAGAGATTTTAGCTCACCGGGGCCGAGAAAATATGGGGATATATGCCTATAAAAATATAGGTCTTGTTCATAGAAGACTTTCAATAATTGACAT
>DPSW01000353.1:2340-2837 GCA_003527145.1 Clostridiaceae bacterium
CAAATTCGGATACGGAAGTTTTGATAAACTGTTATATAGAGTATGGAATGGATTTTCTTGAAAAGATAGACGGCATGTTTGCATTTGCAATTATAGATTTCTCAAAAAATATGTTATATCTTGTGAGAGACAGAATTGGAATCAAACCACTGTATTATTATCATTCAGGAAAAGCTTTATCTTATGCAAGTGAGATAAAAGCGCTTATCAAATCAGGTATATGCAAACCAGAAATAGATCCTGCTGGATTTAAAGATTATATATACATGCAGCTTTATATTGCTGATAAAACTATGTTCAAGAATATTAAAGCTATTGAACCAGGAACCTATATATCAGTAGATTGCTCCAGTGGTTTAATGCAGCAGCATATTTATTGGGATGTACCAGATGAAGAATTGGACATAACTTATGATGAAGCAATAGAATGCTTAAAATATGAGATAGAGAATTCTGTGAAACGATGGAGTATGGCGGATGTACCCATTGCATCATAT
>DPSW01000368.1 GCA_003527145.1 Clostridiaceae bacterium
GCAGGCATAACCGAGCTGGGTGCAGGCAAGATGGCTCAAGTGGTCTGGAAGGGCCTGGAGAGTCAGAAGGTGAGCATAAGAGGCGGTGAATTGAAGGGCCTGTTGGATATTAGGGATGGCAACGGGCAAGGCTTGAACTATAGAGGTTTGGTCTATTATCTCGATAAACTCAATGAGTTTGCCAGGGACTNNGTGAGGTGCATCGCAAGGGTATTGACTTTAATGGTGAGGCCGGCGTTGATTTCTTTAATGTACCTGAGGGAGATTACAGCAAAATCAATTGCACTAATTTCGGAGTAACAGGAGCTTTGCTTGTGAATCCGGATTTGATAGCGGCTTCCTCTGACATAGGAGGAGAAAGCAATAATGATAATCTGAAGGAATTAATAAAGCTTAAGGACAAAGCGGATATGTTCAGCTCTACCACAGGTACCCCGGATGACTTTATCAAAGCCCTGCTTTCCTCACTGGCTGTGGATTCGCAGCAGGCAGGAAGAATGGCGATCAATTCGGAGATCCTCATCACCGATACGGATAACAGGAGAATATCCGCTTCCGGAGTCCTGATGGACGAAGAAATGGGAAACATGGTGAAATTCAGCCAAGCTTATAATGCGGCAGCAAGAGCCATAACCACTCTGGATGCCATTTTGGACACCACCATCAATAGGCTTGGGCTTGTAGGAAGATAGAACTCAGGATGAAGAACTCAGAGTGCATGTATTCCGTACTAACCCCATAGAAATACAAAGAGGTGATGAAATGCGAGTTACGAATAGTATGATGGTTAATAACCTGTTAAGGAATCTATATAAAAACTATACTAAAATGGACAAGTCTCAGCAGATGCTTTCTTCCCAAAAGAAATTTCTCAGGCCCTCTGATGACCCTATAGGTGTCACCAGAAGCCTTCGCTTGTCCACTGAAATACTAAATATGCAGCAATACAAGAGAAATGCTGAGGACAGCGACTCCTGGCTGCAGAGCAGTGAGCAGGCCGTCAATAACATAATATCTGTCATGCAGAGGATAAGGGAATTGACAGTCCAGGGCTCCAATACAGGCACCTATTCTCCTGATGATAGAAAAAAGATTGCAGACGAGATAAAAGAATTAAAGGAGCAATTGATAGGCATCGGCAATACTGCTTATGCCGGCAGCTATCTCTTCTCAGGCTTTAAAACCGACAAGCCCCTTCTCAATAAGGACGGCACCTATGATTTGGACGGAGGTATACTGAGAGCCGGGGAAACCATCGAAGTCAATGTAGGAATAAGCGATAGGATAGGTATGAATACTCTTGGCCAGAAAATCTTTGGCAGCATGGCCACCACCACCTATGATGAATATGTTTTGAAGGGCGTCGGTGAATTTAAAGGCGTAACTCTCGATGGAACCAATAATGATCTGGTTATCACATATGAGACTACACCGCCAGGGTCGGTTACAATATCTATGGATAATGGAACCTATAACTCTATAGACGGTCTAAGATTTGTAAAGGACTTAAATGAAAAAATTGATGCCACTCCGTTGAAGGGCCTGGTAAAAGCAGAACTGGAAGATGGAATCGTAGTATTCAAAGGAGCAAGAAATTTTAATATAGACACAACCGGTACTACCATGGATGTCAAGGATATCATGGGCATTGAAAAGGGCAAAAACGCTGATTTATCAAAGGTTGTAGTGTCGGATATTGACGATATTGACCGGGAAATATTTCATGGTTCTACAGAGTATTTGCTGAAAGCCGAAGGCGGCTTCAGCGGAACTGCAGCAGGCGACAGCTTCGTGATTTATTATGGAGACAATAAATATACGATCACTATGGATAGAGCTTACACTGCTGCAGAAGATAAAGAATTCATATATGATTTTAATAAGAAATTGGCGGAGACTTCCGGCTTGGCAGGACATGTGAAGTTGAGCATGAAAGATGGGCAATTTGCTATTTCAGCGGATAAGAATTTTAAATTAGATGCTGCAAATTTTAACAAACTGGGATTTGAAGATGCCACCAGCGGTTTAAAAGGGGCTAAAGCTGCCTATGCCATAGAAGGCGGCAAACTAGACTTGGTTTACGGCGATATCACAATACCTGCATCTCCAGATAATAAGCTTTATATAAAATATGGCGGTAATAATTATACAATAAACTTGACTTCAAAAACCTATGACAATACACCCGGCAATACATTTGATGATTTGATAAAAGATATTCAGCATCAAATTAATACTGACCCTGCTCTTAATGACCTTAAAGGGTACGTGACCGTTACCGGCGTAGATGGAAGCATAAAATTCAACTCGGATTCTCCTTTTGATTTGGTATATGGGGGCACTCCTGTTACTAATGTTGCATTGATGGCTTCCCTGGGATTTACTACGGAAAAAGAAGGGCTCCTTATAGGAGACAGGGTAGAATCCGGAGGTGCCACCCAATTATTAGGGATGCTTGATAAACTGATTGAAGATTTGAATACAAACAATTCTGATGGAATCAGCAAAAATCTTGCAAGGCTGGACGCTCATATAGGAAACCTTAACTCTGTGAGAGCAGAGATGGGTGTAAAAGCCAATAGATTGGAGTTGACACTTAATAGGATAGAGGATGACAATGTAAACCTGAGGGGCCTGCTATCCAAAAATGAAGACATCGACATGGCAGAAACCATAATAAAGCTTCAAATGCAGGAAAATGTATATAATGCTGCTCTCTCGGTAGGCTCTAAGATAATAAGCCTTTCTCTGGTTGATTTTATCAGGTAAGGGAGACGCAAACCACTGAAAGTCTCGCTTTGTAGGGAACGCATTCTATGCGTTCCGTGACCCTAGAGGAATACATTCACCCTGAGCTCTGAATCCTGAGTTCTATCACCTATTTATAAAATTCCTATTGTAAAAATTGGTTGAAAAATGTAGAATTGAATTATAAAACTGGGTTCAAAAGGCACTCATTCGCCTATGGCCCTGATAGGAGGCCTCCAAATTGAAAGTCAAAACCAGATTTTTTGGCGAAGTAAATATAGACGAAGATCAAATAATCAGCTTTGTAGAGGGAATTCCAGGCTTCCCGGAACAAAAAAAATACATAATTCTTAANNATAGCTTTGACATCAGTGATGAGACTGTAGAAAAGCTGGAACTCAAAAGCCCGGAAGATGTCTTAACATTAGCCATACTGAATATTCCGGAGGACTTTAAAAAAATGACGGCCAATCTGAGAGCTCCTATAGTTATAAACACAAAGAACAAAATAGGGATTCAGGAGCTGTTGAATGACGACAATTACAGCATGAAGCATCAAGTCTTTAGGAGGGATGTCTAGTGCTGGTTTTGGCAAGAAAGAAAGATGAGGCCATAGTCATTGGTGACGATATTGAAATAATAATAACAGAGATATCCGAAGACAAAGTCAAGATAGGCATCAAAGCCCCAAAGCATATGAAAATCTTTAGAAAAGAGCTTCTGGCGCAAGTAAAAGAAGAAAATCTGGAATCTGCATCTGTCAAAGTAGACTTGGAAGCATTGGCAAAGGCTATGAAGAAATAGGACAGGAATCGCTAAAAGACACGTTTGTCATCCTGAGGGCTCTGCCCNNCAGAACTCAGAGCTCAGGAGATTAGGGTTGGACGCTGGAGTCAGGGAGACGAAGAACACGGAAAGTCACGGATTTTAACACGGATTAGCACGGAGGGCAACGGAAACAAGGTCAAGTTACTGTCATCCTGAGGGCTCTGCCCGAAGGATCTCAGATCCCAAAGGCCATAGGCAACCCTTACGGTTGTCCGCTGTAGGAAACGTTCATAATCGTTCCGCGACCCCAGAGGAATGCCATAGCATTCGTAACCCGTAACCAACCCAATAGGCATACCCTAATGCTAGAAGCCAGAAGCTAGCGGCCAGTGGCTAAAAAATTTCTACATAACAGTAAAATAAACTACAAATTTTTTATTTAAGGCCTAAAGTTTCATAAACCAATATCCGATATATAAATTAAGAAAGCAAAAGACAATATTTTCTATGAAGTAGGGCCCACGGATTAGGGGATGGAGTCTTTGCAAATAAATTCCGGAAAGGATTCCGGATAAAAAAACATAATTCAAGGAGGAAAAATGAATGAGAATTAACAACAATCTGATGGCAATGAACACTCACAGACAATTAGGCATCAATAATACAGCAGGTGCAAAATCCATAGAAAAATTATCATCTGGCTTCAGAATCAACAGAGCCGGTGACGATGCAGCAGGTTTGGCAATATCCGAGAAAATGAGATCACAGATCAGAGGTCTAA
Source organism: Clostridiaceae bacterium (assembly GCA_003527145.1). GTDB lineage: Bacteria > Bacillota > Clostridia > Lutisporales > Lutisporaceae > Lutispora. The sequence goes on from DPSW01000368.1 coordinate 4,298, forward strand.
ATATGGCTTCAAGAAATGCCCAGGACGGTATTTCCTTGATTCAGACAGCAGAAGGCGCATTGACAGAGACCCATGTAATGCTTCAGAGAATGAGAGAACTTGTTGTTCAGGCTGCTAACGATACAAACACTGATGAAGAAAGAGTTAGAATCAATGAAGAATTGGCTCAATTAGAAGAAGAAATAACTGCTATTACAGAAAAGACTGAATTCAATAAAAAGACATTGCTTGCCGGAAGCTTTGCTACTTCACAGATAAACCTTCAAGTTGGAGCAAACAGCGGACAATTTATTTCCTTTAATATAGGGAATATGGATGCATCTGCAATAGGAGTTAGCGGTATCGCTGCTGCAGTTTCAGGTGGAACTGCTACTACAATCACTGCCAAGATATCTGACGTTGATTCTGCAATAAAATTAGTTTCAGCTGAAAGATCCAAGCTAGGTGCTGTTCAGAACAGATTAGAGCATACTATCAAAAACGTGGATAATACTTCAGAAAACTTATCAGCTGCAGAAAGCGNNAAAGCAGAATAAGAGACGTAGACATGGCTAAGGAAATGATGGAATTCACTAAGCAGAACATATTGCAGCAGGCAGCAACAGCTATGCTGGCTCAGGCAAACCAGGCTCCTCAGACAGTATTACAATTATTGAGATAGTCATAATTAAAATAAAAACATTCGGAAGGATCCTTCCGAATGTTTTTATTTTAATTCAAGTATATTGAGGTATATGTCTTAAGCGAATCAAGAAAAATGTCGATATTAATAATATGGTGGTATATAATGAAATATATAGAATTGGAAGTATAAGGTGGGATATGCTTGAAAATAAGCCTTTGCATGATAGTAAAAAATGAAGAAAAAAATATATTAAATTGTTTGGATAGAGCCCTTGAGGTGGCGGATGAGGCAATAATTGTTGATACTGGCTCTACCGATAAAACAAAGGAGCTTTTAGGAGAAAAATATGCCCGGGATTCCAGGGTAAAGATAATAGAATATATCTGGGAAGATGACTTCAGCAAAGCAAGGAATAAATTCTTAGAATATGCTGACGGAGATTGGATACTGGTATTAGATGCGGATGAAAGACTTTTTTGTGATAGGAAAAGGTTAGAGGGATTTTTAAATAGCCGGGAGGATAAGGCATATATAATCCCTATTTATAATATCATGGACAGGGATAACATTACTATATCTTCTACAATGACNNAGATTCTTATAGATGGGAAGATTCTTGTTCCCGATATAGTGGACGGAGATATTTGTAAAATCTATCACTACGGTTATACAGGAGCTGTCTTTAAGGGAAAAGGGAAACAAGAAAGAAATATGGATATCATAAAGGCTCAGATAGAAGAAGAGCCGAATATACCTTTTCACTGGTACAACAAAGGCGTTATGGAAATGTGTCAGGAAAACTATGACACTGCAATCGATGATTTTA
>DPSW01000022.1:0-4839 GCA_003527145.1 Clostridiaceae bacterium
TAAAGCCGCAGAGATCAATAGAGAAAGCTCCCAAGAATATTTTATTGATAAGAAAGAAGAAATGAAAATAAAAATTAAAAAGGCTCAAGAAATGAAATACAATAAGGAAATGGAGATAAAAGGGATTGACAGCGAAATGGGTGAATGCAGGGGCAGAGTCACTGTAGATGGCAGGGGCGTAGAAGGGGTTAGAATATATATTAAGGATAAGGAAATATATAAAGAGAACTATATAGGCGGCAGCTTTGATTTGCCTTTCACAATCACTGATAAAGACGGTTATTATTGTATAGACGATGTGCTGCCGGGGGAATATGATATAGGAATTGGCATAAGACCTGACGAAATACTAGGAAAAGCCTATCTGGATAATATGGACAGCCAAAGGATTCTCCAACCAAGGGGGATTCTGCTCAATAATTTCGAATTCAAGACATCTATAGAAATCCTGACGCCAAATGACGAGATAAAGGTTAGCGAAGATAAGCTGGAAATAAGCTGGAAGGAATATGAGGGTGCTGAAAGCTATAGCCTTGTTGCAGGATTGATGATCGAAGGCGGCTATGGAACTTCTATATTCGAAGATAAAATAGAAGGGAACAAAGCAGTGATAGATATAAAAAAAGTTGCTCCAGGATTTATGGGCTTAGCATCCTTTAATGATGAGAACAAGCCAACTCCGGGCACATTGCTGGGAATGTATGGAGAAGGAAGGGTTATATATGGTGTTCAAGCCTATGACAGGAACGGAAAATTAATTGGCAGCAGCATGCCTGTGATAAAGACGACAAAACTGCCCAGGCATTTTGTGCTAATCACCCAGAGGCTTGAGGNNTTGATAAAGGAAGAGCAATATGAAAAAGCGAGGGATTGGTTTCTAAGCTATCTGGATAAAAACCCTGAGGATGTACATTCACTATATGTACTGGCAAGATACTATGAATATTGTGAGGAAGACTATGCAAAGGCGAAAGAGTATCTCAAAAGGCTCTACAAAATAACAAAAATTGAGGAATACAAGAGTCATATGGAAGGACTTTCTGATAAATAGTCAAGGCTAATTTAGCTATTTGAAGCACTTACCCATTACACTGCTTTGGCAGTTCCAGCAGCTTCTGGCTGTGAGAGGAAAGCTTTCTCCATTATGCAGAAATCTTGTTCTGTATCTGTGACAAAGCTGTGCCTTGAAAGCTAAATTATCCTCTTTACTTTCTTCGGTATCTATGTTGTAAAGAATTACAGACAGAACAATTATTATAGCTCCAATTATGTTTTTTAAGCCGATGTCTTTTTGGAGAATCAGCATGTCTACAATAACGGAAGACAAGAATTGTCCTGATAATATAAGTATCGTTGAGGTTATCACACTTGTCTTGGAAAAAGTAAGATTAGACAAAACAATAAACAATGCACCCATGAGGCCTCCTAAATATGCATAGAAAGGTGCATTCAGGAGGCTTGCTTTTTCTATAGCCATGCCTTGCATTGCTAAAAACACTATGATACTGCTTGCCAGAGCCCCGATAATATGATTTATGAGATTTGATCCATAGACGCCTATCTCAAAGCTCAGCTTCATATTCAGAGTTCTGATTATGATAAAAGAAGCGCCGGTTAATATACTTATAGCTATCATGAAAATGGACATGGCTCCACTCCTTACACAATGATTAATATTATTCCAAAACAGATAGATACAACAGCAATTTTTTTATTCAAGGTAATTTTCACTTTATCGAAACCAAACCAGCCATTGCTGTCTATCAGAAAGGAGATTAAAAACTGTCCGGCAATCATTGTCACTGTAGTTGCAAACATCCCGATATTGCTTATACAATAAGAAACCAACAGCACCGACGCAGCCCCTATGACCCCTCCTAAAAATAAAAGTGGATTTTCTCTAAATGTACTGGCCCATGGCTTATATTCATTCTTTTCCAGCATTATAAAAAGAATGAAGGAAAGGACCAAACCCACAATATGGACAATCAGGCCGCTGTAATATAAGCCTGTTTCCGATGCTAAAACACTGTTAAAAAAATTCATTAAGGTTGTCATAATCCCCATCAGAATCAACACAGGGAAAATACTCAAGGATTTCTTATTCATANNGCAAGTATCATAATGCCTTCCCTAGTTTTCTCAATGATGCCCTCTGTACATAAATCCTTTATAACCCTGTTGAGATGCCTATAGCTAACACCTAGAAAGGTAGCCAGTTCAGTAAGGTTATTGGTTTTTATTTCATCAACGAGCTTATTTCTGTTTTCATCAGAGGTGACGGAAACCAGGTAGCTTGCAAATCTATTTACGAAAGGATAGGATTGATTCAATGTAGCGACATTTGATAAGGTATAAAGCTTATGGCTCAGATTCTCAATCACGAATCTTAAAAATACGCTATCATCATATGCATGATTCCTGATATCCTTCATCTTAATTCCCATAAGGGTTACTTCGGTCAATGCTTCTACATTAGCTTTAACCCTATAGCCCTTTAGAAGCTCTAGGTCACCGATTACGGATAGCGGTGTATAAAACCTGAGCAATATGGATTTTCCATTTTCCTGAGAGGAATATATCTTTATTTTCCCCTTGAGAACAAAGTAGAACCATTCAAGCTCATCGTTTATCCGGCAAATCAGTTCCCCTTTTTCGCATATAAAAAGCTTCATAAACTGTGACATATCTTGCTGAAATATATCATTTAGCTTGAATCTGTCAATATAATTATTTGTCAAGATCAAATCATTCAGCAGCTTCATTCAAATCCCCCCTACTATTATTAGTATAGATATTGGAAAGAAAATTAAAAAGGACATATGTCCTATATTTACAAAAATAATATTTGGTAGTATAATTACATTCAATATATAAAAATCGATGATTGAAAGAGTACNNCGAAGGGGACCAGTACCTGAGCTGCGTGGGCCAAGCGAGCCGGCGGTTGGTGCGAGGACCGGAACATTTGGACTATAAGGAATGGGTTCATGAGATGCAAGGTGAAACAAGTATTCTTGAAGTATCTGATGCCGTGCCCTCACGTTACAGGGGTAAGATATCAAGCATTATGCTTTGTATCTGAAAAGAGAGAGATTTTGAAGTAAATTGGGTGGCATAGCGAAACATATGGCATTTCGTCCTGATATAGGCGAAATGCTTTTTTGATTTACTTCGGTCTAAATTGGGTGGTACCGCGGAATAGGCCTGTTTTCGTCCCATATTAGGATGAAATCAGGCCTTGTTATTTTTGCATCTAAGGAGGTGGTATCATGCTTTGGCCCAGTAAATGAAAGTCAATAAAAACAGATAAAAATAAATTTTGTTGGGAGGATATTAGAATGAATAAAAACTTTGGTAATTTTGGAGGACAATATGTACCCGAGGTGTTGGTGAGACCTCTTGCAGAGCTGGAAGAAGCCTTTGAAGGCTATTGCTATAGTGAGGAATTTAGAAATGAATATAAAAAATATCTTAAAGACTATGTAGGAAGACCTTCGCTGCTTTACTATGCCGAAAGGCTCACAAAGCAGCTGGGAGGAGCTAAAATATACCTAAAACGAGAGGATTTGAACCACACCGGTGCTCATAAAATAAACAATGTTATAGGTCAGGTACTTCTGGCAAAGCATATGGGAAAGAAGCGAGTAATAGCTGAAACCGGCGCAGGACAGCATGGAGTTGCAACAGCAACCGGTGCAGCTCTTTTCGGTATGGAATGCACCATATTCATGGGTGAAGAAGATATGAGGAGACAAGAGCTGAATGTATTCAGAATGAGGATGCTGGGGGCAGAAGTACAAGGAGTTGCTTCGGGGACAGCGACTTTGAAGGATGCAGTGGATGAGGCATTTAACGAATATGTGAGAAGAGCAGATGATACATTCTATGTTGTCGGCTCTGTTGTAGGTCCACATCCGTATCCTCTGATGGTCAGGGAATTCCAGAAGATAATAGGGGAAGAGGCGAAGGCTCAGATACTGGAAGCGGAAGGAAGACTGCCGGATTATCTCATAGGCTGTGTAGGAGGAGGGAGCAATGCCATAGGGCTATTCTATGATTTTCTGAAGCATGATGAAGTAAAAATCATAGGAGTTGAAGCTGCCGGCAAGGGCATAAAAACAGGCTTGCATGCTTCTGCCTTCGACGGCGGTAAGGTAGGGGTGATCCACGGCATGAAAACCTATATGATGGCTGATGATGAGGGTAATATAAAGCCCGCTTATTCAATATCAGCGGGCCTTGATTATCCGGGTGTGGGACCTGAGCATGCTTATCTCAAAGACATTGGAAGAGTAAATTATGTATCCGTTACGGATGATGAAGCCATGGAAGGCTTCAGGCTTCTTTCAAGGACGGAGGGCATAATACCTGCCATAGAAAGCTCACATGCCCTGGGATATGCAGCCTTAGCAGCGCCGAAGATGAAAAAAGAAGAAATTGTGCTCATAAACCTTTCCGGCCGCGGAGACAAGGACGTTAACACTGCCTATGAGTATTTTACTAAAATTTCCAGGGTGATTTGAGGAACACGGATTTTCACGGTAAGATGTCATCCTGAGGACTTGTCTGAAGGATCTTATACCCTAGGAAAATACCAAAGGCAACGCAACACATAGTAGTATAGGAGGATGCTACAGTGTCTAAAGAATAAGCATATGTGCGGTCAACAAAGCAAACAAAATATCCTCAGCACATATCTTATATGTAAGCACTGTAGCGATAAAACCAATACCCCTCCGTGAAAATCCGTGCAAAATTCCGTGTCTTTCAGTGGTTTCCGTTATCGTTGACCCGTAAGAAATACCCTAATACTCCTGAGTTCTGAGCTCTGAATCC
>DPSW01000022.1:4998-5211 GCA_003527145.1 Clostridiaceae bacterium
ATCAGACCTGCACTGTAGAAGACTTTTCAAACATAAAAAAGGAATTTATTAAAAATAGCCCTAATCTGGTCCTTATGGATATCAATCTGCCATACTATGATGGTTTCTATTGGTGCAGAGATATAAGGACTGTATCAAAGGTACCCATAATATTCATCTCTGCAAGAGGCTCGGATATGGATCAGGTAATGGCTATAGAAAATGGCGGAGATG
>DPSW01000385.1 GCA_003527145.1 Clostridiaceae bacterium
AATGAAAAAAGCAGTCAAACTTAGGAGATATTATGTTTGGATATGTAACGCCCGACAAGGGTGAGATGAAGATAAAAGAATACGAATTATTCAGGGCTTATTATTGCGGAGTATGCAAGTCCATGGGTAAAAGCTTCGGCCCCCTATGCCGGCTGGGGCTAAATTATGATTCAGTATTTTTAGGCTTATTTCTATCCTCTATAAATAAAGAGAATGTTGAGCTGGAGTATGAAGCTTGTGCAGCAAATCCGCTGAAAAAGAAGTGGATTGTCAAGAAAAGCCCCAGCGTAGATTTTTCAAGTGACATCAATACAATTCTGACTTATTATAAGCTTCAGGATGATTGGAAGGATGAAAAGAGCATACTTGCCAAAGCGGCGCAGCTGCTGATCGGCCCCGGTCATAGAGCAGCTTCAAACAGCAATAAGGAAGCTGAATCACATATAAAGCAATCCTTAGAAAAGCTGTATGCTCTGGAAAAACAAAACTGCAGCTCAATGGATAGGGCAGCCGACCCCTTTGGGGAATTGATCAAGGGCATTGTAAGCATAGGCTATAAGGGAGATAATGAAAAGGACAAGAAAGCTGTAGAGTGGCTGAGCTATAATCTTGGCAGATGGATATATATAATTGATGCCTATGATGATATTGAAAAGGATATTAAAAAAAATAATTATAACTCCATCTTGCTTCAGTATGAATATAAAAACGGGGATATTGGAGCATTTAAGGATAAAATAAAGGAAGATATCAAGTTCAGTCTCATCCATACTTTGACGCAAGCAGCCTCTGCTTTTGAGCTGCTTGATATGAACAATAGGAGCATAATTGAAAATATAATATATTTAGGCATGGATAAAAAAACAAAAAGCGTATTGGAAGGAAGGAGCTGCAAGAAGGATGAGAAATCCCTATGAAGTACTTAATGTGAGGGAAGGAGCTTCAATAGATGAAATAAAAAAAGCATACAAGGAGCTGGTGAAGAAATATCACCCGGACCAATACAGAAATAATCCTCTTTCCGAATTGGCAGAAGAAAAGCTGAAAGAAATAAACATGGCCTATGATAGTCTTCTCAAAGAATATGAAAAAAGAGGGTCAGGCAACAAGTCTCAAGGCAATGCTTACGGCTATAGGGAAAGCAATAGCTCAGGCTATAGCAGCGATACTAACTTATATTCGCAGGTAAGAATGAATATAATGAACGGAAATATCCAGGCAGCTGAAAATCTGCTAAATAGAATAAGCATCAAGGATGCTCAATGGCATTATTTAAGGGGACTCATCTTTATGAGAAAAGGTTGGTATAATGAAGCTGTGAACAGCATAAATACAGCAGTAAACATGGATCCTTCAAACATGGAGTACAGAGATGCTTTAAACAGAATAGCATATGCCAATAATCAGTATCAAAGCTATGGATACAACAGGCGTTACAGCTCCACGGGGCCGGATCTGTGCAGCATGTGCCAATGCCTTATATGCTCCGATTGCTGTTGTGAATGTATGGGCGGAGATCTGATAAACTGCATATAATGAGGCGGTGTTAAATTGGGAAGAAAGGTTGCCCTTGGGGGTATTTTAACCGCTATAAGTATAATATTTTTATATCTGGCTGTTTATTTGCCTTCTGCAAAACTTACAATGTATTTTTTGGCCGGAATAATACCCGGATTTATATTGGTTGAAATGGGGGCACGGCAGGCTTGGCTTTTATACTTTGCCACGTCAATGCTGTCTTTTCTGGTCTTAGGGAACCTGGTAAATGCAGTACCTTACATCTTTATTTTCGGTATGTATCCTTTAATAAAATACTACATAGAAAAAACAAGGAATATGTTTATCGAATTGACATTGAAGCTTTTATTCTTCAATATGGCGTCTTTAGCGGTTTATTTTATATGTACCAGAGTATTCTTNNCTGGCCTATGATTATGTTTTTACCCGGGTGGTTTTTTACTATTGGGATAAAATTAGAGTTTACTGGAGGAAAGAAGTGAGATGATAAACACTGTTTTGTTTGATTTAGACGGTACTTTACTGGGGATGGATAATAATGAGTTTGAAAATAAATATTTTTCATTGCTTGGGATTAAATTTGGAGAATTATGCAGTCCTGAGGATTTGTATAAAAATATATGGGAATCGACAATCCACATGGTAAAAAATTCTGACGGCGTCAGATTTAATCAGGAAATTTTTTTTGAAAGGTTTAATGCACTTATAAAAGAAGAACATAGGGATTTCTTTCTGAATGGCTTTAATAGCTTTTATGATAGCGAATTTGACCTTGTTAAAGATGTTACCTACAGAATAGATAATATGATAAATGCGGTCAGCAGGCTCAAGTGCAAGGGCTACGATGTAATTGTTGCTACCAATCCTCTTTTCCCTAAAGTTGCTATAGACAAAAGGATACTATGGGCCGGCTTTCTTCCGGATGATTTCAGCTATGCAACCAATTTCGAGATATGCCGCTTCTGCAAGCCCAATCCTAAATTCTACGAAGATATTTTAAGAATAAAAGGCAAAAAGCCGAAAGAGTGTTTGATGGTTGGGAATGATATGCTGGAGGATATGGTGGCGAAAAAAGCAGGAATAAACACTTATCTGGTCACCGACTGTGTGATCAAAAGAGACAGCCCTTATGCTCCTGATTATAGCTCGGACAGCTCAG
>DPSW01000026.1 GCA_003527145.1 Clostridiaceae bacterium
CTCTTAGTGATGCTCTTATCCATACATACCCCGCTCGCCAAGGGACTGCAGCCGGAATAAGGAATGTCCAAAGTCTCAAGTACTGCTTGAACTATGCCATCCTCGCCGAACTTGCCATGCAATGCTATAAAAGCAAAATCTATATCTCTTGTTTTTTCTATTATATCTTCTTTCTTGTCGATAATAATAGGAACCACTTCATATTTATTTTTATCTAAATNNATAACTCCTATTTTCATTCAAACACCATCCAATCAAAAATATAGTAAAAACAGTCTATTATCATTCTAACATGATAATAGACTGTTTTTTAGCACCACAGGAGTAATTTTTTTGACTCAGAGCGGTATGGTTTATAATACAAATCCTATCATTCTTAAAACCTCAAAATAATCTTGTGATTCAAATATCAAGATGTTCGCGCCTGCCTTCCTCATGCCCGGATAATAGGACATCTTATTTGCGTAAGTATGCTCCTTAAAGCATATTTCAACATTAAATCTATCCGGCAAGCTTATTCTAGCTTTATTAAAGTCTTGCTTTAACGATTTTTCTGCATTTTCTCTTATGAGCTTTAGAGATCTGGTTGTTGAAATACATATTGCGGCTGAGCCTATTCCCTCTTTCACTTCCACTGTATGCAAGCATGGATGAATCTTCTTCCCATCTTCACATAGCATTTTATCTCCCGATAGAAATACCGTTGGTACGCCTTCGCAAGCTGCGGCATAGCTATATATCATGAATTCGCTTGCATATTCTCCGTTTATTTTTATGTATAACGGTCCGGATGTCATAGTATGAGATAAGGGATTGCCTTCTCTCCCGGCGGCACTATGATATCCGACGAACATTGCCGCATCAAAAGTATCATCGATTCCTTGAACCATAGAATAAGGATGACCCGACCACCCTCTTATCAGCTTTGCACACTCGGGCAATTTTGTAATATCAATGTTCGCTGCCGTGTCGTGGGCATCTTTAATCACTATTTCATCAGCACCGGCCGCTATTGCACCTTCACATGCTGCTGCCACCTCTTTTGTCATCTGCTCTGCATAGATTGAATAAAAGTTCTTTTGTGCTTCACATTCATCCCATCTTATCGTAGAAGTGATGCCCTCCATATCGGCGCTTATAAATATTTTCATCATATTCCCCTCCTATTTTAAAGCAATCTGCTCTCCTTTTAATTTCATATAATCTCTCAGTGTTTCTCGAGTTTTGCCCTTTACGCCTATAACCTTTCCGCTGGTGATCATAGAATTTAACACAGCCTCTTCCTCACACTCAGCTACTGCTCTAAATACAACATTGAGCTTGTCCTCTTTAAGAATCTTGATGTCAGTTATTTCGTTATCAAGATAACTTTTAAGAACATTTCCGGTAGAAAATGCAATCATTATCTCTCCGCTCCCATGTCCCATAAATGAGCCCAATCTTGCCAACCCTACTCCCGCTCTCTTGCATACCCTTCTCAACTGCCTGCTGCTAAGAGGTATATCTGTAGCTATTATTGAAATTACAGAACCTTTATCCTCTTGTGGTTTGATATCCTTTTCTTTAGAAACTCTGTCATCAATATGAACCCCATTGATGCATAAATCCTTTAGTAACCCATGATTGGATAAGACCAATACTCCTACAGTATAGTCCTGTCCTTCCAATTTTATAATGCGTGATGCTGAGCCTATACCCCCCTTAAGCTGATGGCAGCTCATGCCCTTTCCCGCACCTACATCTCCTTCAGCAAAGTCTGCCGTCGCTTCTTCTATAGCTTTATATACATGCTCCTTTTTTACGGCCCTCAGCTGAATATTATTCAAATAGCTGTCGTTGCACTCGCATACCACCGGATTAATGGACTCTACTTCCACATTTTCCTTTTTGCATTCTTTTATCATATAATCCACAACTGCATCATGGACGAGGCCCACATTCAATGTATTGGTCAAAGCTATGACGGACTCAAGGCTTCCCAGTTCATCAATCTGTACAAGTCCTAAAGTTTTCCCAAAGCCGTTTAACACATAAGAGGCAGCAATAAGTTTGTTTGTAAAAATATTCTCTTTCATCGGAAGTATAACTGTCACACCTGTTTTGCTCTCCTCAGTATCGATTGTGCAATGTCCTACCTTAAGGCCTCTTACATCCGTAATTTTATTTAGCTTTCCTTTTGGCAATTCGCCAATCTTTACTCCATAATCTTCTATTCTATTTTGCTTTGTCATTATTATTCCACCTCATTATTTTTATGAAGAACCCCATTTCCATCATGCTGCGAAGATTCTTCTTAAAATTTCTCTTTGTCCTTCTCCGCTAACTCAACGCAGCGCCTGGCTAATATAAGAACAGGATCTATATATTCTTCCGGCACACCTATCTGTTCAGCCAGGAGAGGGAGTTCGGTACACCCCAGGATTATTGGGATGTATTTATCATCTATATATTTTTTTACCAGACATTCAAATTCTGCCGGACTTACATCAAATTTACCGGACTTTACCTTGTATATCCAACTCATAACAACTTTTTTATCAGCGTCATCCGGTTCTATTATATTCAGTCCATATTCTTTGAATATTTTTTTATATATTCCTGATATATACGTGCCTTCTGTAGCCAGCAGCAAGAAATCGCCGACGTCTGGTTTTGTAAATTTTAAAAATGCTGCGGTTTCACCTATCATATTAATTAAATATGCCTTTGTATATCTTTTTATATAATCATAAAAAAAGTGCGCCGTGTTGCATGGCATGGCTATATAATCAGCGCCCAGCATTTCTAATCTGATAAGCGATCTTATAAGCTCTATTTTAGGGTCTTGCCCTCCACCTAGAATATATTGGGTTCTATCAGGGATCTGTGCATTGCTGTCTATTACTATATGGATATGATCTTGGTCCTTAGATGCATGAGTAGAGTCAATAATCTTCANNCCTGAACAAATCGCATGTAGCCGCCGGACCCATACCTCCCATTATTCCCAGAATCATATTGTCACCTCGGTGTATTATTTATTACACCTGTGTTTATTGCAATTTTCATGCCACATAAAAAGTTTTCATATATCCTGGGCCTCTCAAGATTTTCATGAATTTTAGGGATGCAATTCAGCCCATTTACACACCCATTTATCCATTAACTACTATTGAAGATAGTATGCTATCGCCTTTCTCAGTCAGCACAGTGCCTTTTCTTCCAGTACTAATCTCGACAAGCCCTAACAGCTCGGCGCTGTTCAGCAAGCTTCTTATCTGGCCTTCCGTCAATGGCAATCCTTCTTCCTTTGCCAGGCTTGCCAGATAACGTCTCCCTACCCCGTCTGAATTCTTCATTTTGGCCAAAATCCATATCATATTATTTCCTAAAACTTCCTTTAGTACAGATTCTCCCAGTCTGGTCTGATTATCAGTTATATATTCGGGAAGCCTAGTTTTATCTATTTTTTCCCCATTCTTAGCAGTGCTTATTATATACTCAACAGCGTTCTCAAGCTGCCTGATGTTACCGGGCCAGTCATAATCAATCAATACCTGGACCGCGTCGTTTTCCAGAACCTCATATATGCTGTTGTATTTGCCGACGCTATATCTTTTCAAGAAATAATTCGAAAGAACCAGAATATCTGTTTTTCTTTCCCTCAGGCTCAGTGTCCTGACAGGAAGGACATTGAGCCGGTAATATAGATCTGCTCTAAAATTGCCTTTTTTTATTTCTTCTGCCAAATTGCGATTTGTAGCAGCGATGAACCTCACATCTATAGGTATTTCTTTGAGGCCCCCCACCCTCCTTACCTGCCTTTCCTGTATCACCCTCAATAACTTGCATTGGAATTCTAAAGAAGCATCTCCTATTTCATCCAGAAAAATTGTTCCTCCATGAGCTTCTTCAAAAAGCCCTCTCCTGCCGCCTTTTTTGGCTCCTGTGAAGGAGCCCTCTTCATATCCGAATAGTTCGCTTTCCAATAGACTCATGGGCATGGAT
>DPSW01000224.1:0-1079 GCA_003527145.1 Clostridiaceae bacterium
GCCTTGGGATATGCTTTCCTCCGGTTACGCTTAGTTGGTTGCTCATACCTACACCAGTCTCGTCATCTATGCGGGTGATTTCGGTAATAATAAGGCCGCAGCCTCCCTTTGCTCTTTCCTCATAATACCTGATGATCTCGTCAGAGGCTTCTCCTGTAGAAGATGCAAAGCCTGTACCCATTGCAGGCATTACAATTCTGTTTTTCAACTGGAGATTGCCTATCTGACCCTTTGAAAAGAGTCTTTCATACTTCATAAAACACACCTTCCTTTTAATTTATATAATATTGAGTGCAAGTCTTTTAACCTAGGTTAGTATCATTTGGTGTTTGTTTATATATTAACAAAATAAAAAATATAAAAGTAGGGCGGCGATGAACGAAAAAGCTTGAAGTATTTGTGCATATTGCATAAAATATAACTGAGGTGATAATATGAAATATTCAGCTATGATAGAGCTTATTAAGGCAAAATATCAGATAGATTTCGTTGAAATACAGCAAGATTCTGACTTTATTGACATAACTTTATTAGACAGGGAAGCATCTTTCTATAGAGATGATACTTTGTATATTGGTCACTTAGCACAGTTAAACAAGGAGATTAGTCCTCCGCCTTGCCTTTTATATTTTGATGATATTTCCCAAAATAATGTTAAATTTTTATTTAATAGTGCTCAAATAAAAGAAAGTGAATTTGCTGCTATATTTAACTTGATAAAGCAGGATTTGATTAAATCCCTAAAAGCAGAACAAGCTTATTCAAGAATGCTTAAAATGATATTAGATGGCAAAGGTCTATCTGCCATTTTGTGCGAGACAGCAAAGGCTTGCGGAAATCCTCTTGTGGTTCTTGATATAAGCGGCAAGATATTAGCCCATTCCAGCCCTTTTGATGTCCCTGATACTTTGTGGATACAGAGTGTAGAAAGAGGATATTGTCCCTATGAGTTTATGGATCATATTAAGCAAATAAGATCAAAAAAAATATCCCCTAAAAATTCGGAGGCCTTTATCAGTATATGTTCTGACAACCAGCTCGTTTATCTCTGCAGCAAGATTGTTTCTGAGGATCGTCTT
>DPSW01000224.1:1128-2521 GCA_003527145.1 Clostridiaceae bacterium
ATCAGGATGATGTAGGACTCCGTTCTTACCTTTATCAGAGTATTCTTACCGATATGCTTACGGGTATCGATCCGGAACATGCCAATGCCCGCATTCAGGCTAGTGATCTCCTATTTCCTGAATGCATGAGAGTTCTCATTGCACGTCCTTCTTATTATCATGGCCATAATTATATTAAGGAAGAATTGATGAGCAGGCTTCAAAGAATTTTTGATAAAGCTCCTTCGCTTTATTATCGAAAGGAGCTGGTCTTAATACTACCTTTGAATGATGCTTATAATANNCTAAAGACGATCATCTGCAGGTGGGGATAAGCAACGCCTTTACTCAGCCCAGCTTTTTTGCAAACTATTATAACCAAGCAGATGAAGCTATTCGTTTTGCACAGCTTCTTGGCAGTGAAGAGAATATACATAACTACACAGAATATAGTTTTTATTCTATGCTTAGCACAATTCCGCTGGAAATACGATTAGGAAAGTTTTGCCACCCCGCATTGGCCAAGCTGCGCAGCTATGATCATGAAAAGGGAACAGAGTTTTATAATACCCTAAAAGCACTAACGGAAACAGGCTTTAATATGAAAAAAACCGCCGATATACTATATCTGCACAGGAATACTTTGAACTATCGCAAGCAGCGCATAGAAGAAATATGCGGTTCAAACTTTGACGACTCCAAATTGCTCTTTGAGCTGATGTATTCCTTTAAGATTGATAATTTTTTAGAGAAACAAGTATAACCAAATATGAGATTTCAGCCTTGGAATTGAACATCCGGGAGCCCGGACTGCTTCCATAACTGCCACGGGCAATTCATTACAGTATTTCTTCGATGATTTCTACCGCCCTTTTTACCAGTCCGGAGCAGGTATGCTTGAAAGCTTCTGCCTCTTTGGCTTTATTTAGCTCTTCAGCTATGCTTAAATCATATTTGATCAATTCGGTGCATTTTACAGACCCGAACTCAGCTTTAAAACGTCTGGTAAATTCTTGTATAGCTGAATATGTCTTATCTTTGGATACATTATCCTCCGTCCTGTATTTTCCGTACTTAAGTCCAATCAGCATAAACGCTCCTGTGATAGCTCCGCATGTCTCACCGATATATCCCATTCCGCCTCCGAATGCTCCGGCTATCTTCAAAGCCGTTTCCTTATCCAGATTATAATCTTCACAATAAGATGTAAATACCGCTTGGGCACAGCTAAAGCCTTCGCCGAAGCATTTAACTGCTAAATCCGCTTTTTCACTCATAGAGATTCTCCTCTCAATATACTTTAAAACAATCAATATCCCTAATGCTTGTGCATATTTATATTATATTATCTTTTCAAATGCAGTCAAATAGACATTTCTGCCGATCTCAATATCTTCTGTTTTTTTATATCCAT
>DPSW01000224.1:2562-6356 GCA_003527145.1 Clostridiaceae bacterium
AAATTCACCATTTTTTGTGCAATGCCCATCCTGAAAAAGCTTGGGTGTACTGCAACCCGATGAATATCCAGAGTGTTTTCTATAACTTTATAGGAAATTATTCCGGCTAATACCTCATCTTCAAAATACCCATAAAATATTTCGCCGGACTTTCTTAGGCTGTCTATAGTATCCTTTAAAGGCGGTATATCATAAAAACCTATGATCTGCGCCTCGATTTTATATGAAGCCGCCTGCAATTCCAGCACCTTCTCGGCTGTCTCTTTGTCTTGCAAATCAAGCCTTCTCATCATGTAGCCCTCCTTTGTACTTACAGTTATGAATTCAGACCTTCTCATACATTATATCCCATTCCGCAGGCCGCACAGCCTGCCTACCCATTGATAGCATTCTTCCAGCTCCGCATCGCTTATCAAATGGGACTTATGCTCAAACAGAACCTTATANNCCCATTTACTTCATTTAAGGTCCTAAAGTATGCCGCCATATCGCCCCAGCCATCTTCCGGCTTCAAAGAGCTAAGTGCAGGATAATGCCCTGTTTCACTGATCCTGGCATTCCATAAATGCACTAAATGAGCATACCTGCCGAACTTTTTAACTATATCCAATCCGCTGAAATTATGGTCAATACAATCCTGCAGGTGGATTCTTCCGAAATCAAGGCATAGCCTGATATTTGGATAATCGTCCAGCAAGCCTTCCAGAAGGTTTGTGTCATATATATATCTATTCAGTGCATCCAATTCTAACACCGGGGTAAAATTATGCTTAATTCCTTTCTCAGATAATATTTGAAAGAAATTCCTGCTTCTCTCCTCAAAATACTCATAGGGCATTTCAGATTCNNTAATACTCGGTATCATCTGAAAACCTCCAGATTTTCCAATCAACATTATCATCTAATATCACCGGCTTTGGATAATGAAGCAAAATATAGTCCGGATTTAACTCTTCTGCCCTAACAAATTCATTTTCCATATAACTAATGGATTCTTCATAGGTAACCTTATCTTTAGAAAGATATTGGGGATCTCTGGATCTCCATTGGTTCTTCAGCAATGGAAAATGAATGCCTACTTTCAGGTTTCCGCTGCTTATATTGTCTTTCAATATCCGCAGTTCCTCAATAGACTCAATTTGATTGACTTCGATTCCGAAAAAATAATCCCTGAAATCTCTGTTTTGCCTAGCGATATCAAATTTGTCAAACTGACCGATCAGAAATCTTTTCATTTGCTCCTCCTAAATCTGAATAGTATGATCTTCACCGCTAATATGTCTAGATATTACCATAAATATATGGTTTTTTCTATATGCTATATAAGCTGCAAAATTCTATAAAACTGAGCCGTATAAACTAAGACAAAATATGAGAATTATATTCTATGGGCTTTCAAACTGGCTATTATACAACGAAGCATAAAAGCCTCCCGCAGCCAGTAATTCCTCATGATTTCCATGCTCCGCAATATCTCCGTCCTTCATAACCAGGATCAGATCTGCGTCTCTTATGGTTGATAATCTATGGGCAATAATAAAGCTGGTCCTATCCTTCATCAGATTTTCCATAGCTCTTTGTATCAAAACTTCAGTACGAGTATCTACAGAACTTGTTGCTTCGTCCAATATCAGTATTTTAGGATCTGCCAATATTGCACGGGCTATAGTTAATAGCTGCTTCTGCCCTTGAGATATATTACCTGCTTCTTCATTTATCTCCATGTTGTATCCGTGGGGCAAGGTTTTTATGAAGGAATGGGCATGGGCAGTCTTAGCAGCCCTGATAACTTCCTCGTCTGCGGCATCCAGCCTGCCGTAGCGTATGTTTTCCATGATTGTGCCGTTAAACAACCAGGTGTCCTGCAGCACCATGCCAAACATGCTCCTCAAATCATCCCTGCAAAATTCCCTGATATCATGTCCGTCAATCAATATTCTCCCGCTGCTGACATCATAAAATCTCATTAGAAGCTTTACTATTGTAGTCTTTCCCGCTCCTGTAGGTCCTACTACGGCGACTCTCTGACCCGGCTTAATATCTGCATTGAAGCCCTTGATGACTATCTTATCCGTATCGTACCCGAAGCGCACATCCTCAAAGGATACTTGGCCTGCAATATTCATAGTGCCCACCGGATCATAATTCTCTTCGATTTCCTCCTGCTCCTCAAGAAATTCAAAAACCCTTTCTGAAGCCGCTGCTGTAGATTGAAGCACATTGGAAATTTGAGCCACCTGAGCTATAGGCTGACTGAACTGACGCACATATTGTATAAAGGAGAGTATATCCCCAACCTCGATAGCCTTTTTAACAGCAAGCCAACCGCCCATTATGCTCACTAAAACATATCCTATATTGCCGATAAATGTCATGATGGGCATCATCATACCGGATAAGAACTGTGATTTCCACGCCGAATTATATAANNATCATTAAACTTTTCTACGGCTTTCCCCTCCCCATTGAAGGCCTTGACTATTATGTGGCTGCCGTATACTTCTTCAACATGGCCATTTACTTGGCCCAGATAAAGCTGCTGCTGCACAAAATATTTCTGAGACCTTTTAACTACCAAGGATATAAAGATAATGGACAGGGGCAAGATCAATATTGATACAAGAGTCATCGATCTGCTGATGGAAAGCATCATGACAACAGTACCGATCNNAATGCTCTGGTTCAGAGTTTGGCTCACAGTATCAACGTCATTCGTTACTCTCGACAATACCTCTCCATGAGTTTTTGTATCAAAGTATTTCAATGGCAGCTTGTTTATCTTTTGTGATATTTCTTTCCTTAAGTTATAAGATACCTTTTGTGCCACTCCCGATAAGATAAAGCCCTGCACAAAGGAGAATACTGCACTGATAATATATAGCCCTAGCAAAAGAAGCACTGTATCTCCGATATACTCAAAATCAATGCCTGCACTCTGGGCGCCTGAAATCTTGCCTATCAATCCTTCAAAAATCTTTGTCGTGACTTTTCCAAGTATTTTAGGGCCTATGATCGAAAAAACAGAGCTTCCCACTGCAAAGAGTATCACTACAATAATTGAAAAAAGATAGGGCTTTAAATATCCTATTAGTTTTTTCATTGTTCCTTTAAAATCCTTAGGCTTTTCAGGAATACCCCTCATATGCCCTCCGCCCATTGGGCCTCTTCCCATTGGCTTCATGCCTGTTTTGGTTTCATTTTTTCTCATTTCACTCATTATGCAAGCTCCTCCATTGAAAGCTGTGATAAAGCTATTTGCCTATATACTTCGCATTCTTTCATAAGCTCTTTGTGGCTGCCTATGCCTGCAATTTTACCCTCATCAAGGACAATGATCCGGTCTGCATTCATGATCGTGCTTATCCTCTGTGCAACTATAAGCAAGGTGCTGTGGGCCGTCTCCCTCTTAAGGGCTTCGCGGAGCAGCGCATCGGTTTTAAAATCAAGGGCAGAAAAGCTGTCGTCAAAGATATATATATCAGGCTTTTTGACAAGCGCCCTGGCGATTGAAAGCCTCTGCTTCTGCCCGCCTGAAACATTGGAGCCGCCCTGAGAAATATCGGCTTTAAGCCCTTCAGGCTTTGCTTTTATGAATTCCGAAGCCTGGGCTATATCTGCCGCCTTAACCAGTTCTTCTTCAGATGCGGCTTCATTGCTATATTTCAGGTTGCTTTCTATAGTACCCGAAAAAAGAAGGGCTTTTTGGGGTACATATCCTATCCGGGCTCTTAATTCATGCTGAGGTACCTTGCTGATGTCCACGCCGTCAATCAGTATTTGACCCCCTGTTACAT
>DPSW01000317.1:0-4175 GCA_003527145.1 Clostridiaceae bacterium
ATTCTTTCTTAATCCTTTTAATGGTGTTGATCGATGCTAAAATCATCAAGCCAAATATGATCCCGCCTAAAATATAATTGATCATTATATACGCCACCTTTTAAATATTACTATTGAGTCATTCCTTTATATAATTTCTGCCAAAGCGGTTGACTTATCCGAGTCCAACCGCCCTGCCGATTTGAAACACCAATGTTCCCAATATCCATGCAAGCCCTGTTTGATATCCGAGGGTTATAAAGGTCCATTTCCATGAGTTGAATTCCCTTTTCATAGCACCGATGGCTGCAAAGCAAGGCGCTGCAACAAGAGTAAATATCATGAATGAANNGTAAAGCTCTGGGCAATTCCTGCAAGGAGAGTCGGGTCATCTTCTGCAACCTCGCCTATCCCATGAAGTATGCCCAAAGTAGCTACCACTACCTCTTTAGCAAGCAGCCCTGTCACTGTGGCAACAGCGGCCTTCCATTCTCCGAATCCGAGAGGAGAAAATATCGGGGCGATAGTTTTTCCTATGGAAGCCAGCATGCTGTTTTCTGCTTCCACCATTGCAAATGAAAAATCAAAGGATTGCAGCATCCAGATGATTCCGGATNNGCTTTTATCATAAAGGCTTTGGCCCTGTTCCACATGTGGATGAGAACACTTTTGAGCCTTGGAATCCTATATTCGGGCAGCTCCATTACAAAGGGCGCCGCCTCTCCCTTTAGGATCGTATTTTTTAATATAATACCTGATAATATTGCTACTCCTATCCCAATTATATATAGCGAAGGGGCTATCCAGGCCTTATCGGAAAAGAAGGCTGCGATAAACATGGCAAACACCGGCCATTTTGCTCCGCAAGGTATGAAAGGGGTCAGCATGATGGTCATCTTTCTGTCCTTTTCATTTTCTATGGTTCTGGTAGCCATGATCCCCGGAACAGAGCATCCGGTTCCGATCAGCATGGGAATAAAGGATTTGCCTGAAAGGCCGAATCTCCTGAAAATCCTGTCCATGATGAAGGCAACTCTTGCCATATATCCGCTGTCTTCCAGCAGGGAGATGAAGAAGAATAAAATCATCAGCTGAGGGACAAAGGTCAATACCCCGCCGACTCCGCCTATGACGCCGTCTATGATTAGCCCGCGCAGCCACTCGGCAGCACCTGAAGCTTCAAGCCAGCCTTCCACTGTGCCGCCTATGACATCTCCCATGAGCCACTCCACTTTTCCGATGGTATAGTCCCCCAGAGTAGAAATGGAAATATGATAGACGAACCACATTATCACAAAGAATATCGGTATGGCCAGTATGCGGTTGGTGACTACTTTGTCAATTTTATCGGATAGAGTGAGGCCGCTGCCGGATTTCTTTTTTACCGTCTTGCCCACAATGCCGGAAATAAAATTATACCTGTTATCCGCAATTATGGTCTCCATGTCATTGTTATATTGCTTTTCAAGCTTTTCACGGCAATTTGCAACTATCGTCAGCAAAGATGCAGGAATATTCAGCTTCTCCTTCAGCCTTTCATCGTCCTCCAGAAGCTTCAAAGCAACCCAGCGAACATTATATTTGCTGTCCAGTTCTTTTGCTGCAATAGCCCCGATATCAGAAACGCATTTTTCTATATCGTCTTCATATATTTTTTGTGAGGATTGCCCCCCTCCGGATGCCGCTGTCTGAACCACGCTCAGCGCTTTTTCCATCAGTTCCTTGACACCCTGCCCTTTGCTGGCCGAAGTGGGAACGACGGGTATGCCCAGATGCTTTTCCAGCTTTCCAATGTCTATCTTGTCCCCTCTGGCCTCTACTGCATCCATCATGTTTAGGGCTGCAACGACAGGCACTCCCAATTCCATGAGCTGAGTGGTCAGATAGAGATTCCTTTCTATATTTGTTGCTTCGATAATATTTATGACCAGATCCGGCTTTTCATCGATTATATAATCCCTGGCTATTATTTCTTCCATTGTGTATGGAGACAGGGAATAGATTCCCGGCAAATCAACAATCCTTACATTTTCTTTGAGCTTCTTAGCCTTGCCTTCCTTCTTCTCTACAGTGACCCCCGGCCAGTTTCCGACATGCTGGGTGCTTCCTGTGATCTCATTGAACATGGTAGTCTTGCCGCAATTAGGGTTTCCCACCAATGCAAATGTATATGACATTTTATAACCCCCTTTTAATTGAAAATCATTCTCAATTGATGTTTTAAAAAAATGCTGCTTCTCCGCAGCCATAATCATTCCACAATAATATTTTCAGCTTCTTCTTTCCTGAAAGACAATTCATATCCCCTGATATTGACCTCGATGGGATCTCCGAGAGGAGCTACTTTGCGAATCATAACTTCCGCGCCTTTGGTGACGCCCATATCCATCAGCCTTCGGCTTGTTGCTCCTCCCCCCTTCACTTTGACAATGACAGCCCTTTCACCGGGCTTCAGATCCTTAAGCTTCCTTTCCATATGCTTTTCCTCCTTCCATTTATGCTTTAACTTTGAAATTCAACCGTCAGTTGTTGTGCAATGCCCCTATCAATAGCTATTCTCGTTCCTTTTATACAAATGATCAGATTCCCCTTTATCTCTGAAAGCACCGAAATAGGCGTTCCCGGTATAATTCCCAATCCCTCAAGAAACTTTTTGGTTTTACCTTTTGCCCTGCATGTGTTGACTACAGCTTTTTTGCCTACAGGAAGCATTGTTAAAGGCATAATGAACACTCCTTTTAAAGTTTACTGATAATGATAATTATTCTCATTGTTAGTTCTACCTAACATTTTAACAGTAAAATATTTCACTGTCAACAGTTTAACAACAAAATTTTCTTTGAAGCGGCGGTCAAGGGTTCCTCTGCCATGCAGTTCCCAAAATATGCTCTCTTGCATATACTTACATTGTAACGATATTTGAAATAGGTGATCAATATAAAGCTTAGTCCGGATATAGATGTGAAAAATTTGGAGCCTATCGGCAAAGGCACCCAGGGCAAGGTATACAGGATAGACTCCTACAGGTGCATAAAAATTTTTAAGAGTAAAAAAGAGTGCAAGGATGAATTAGAAACCCTGCTGATGGCCCAATCCGATGCACATTTCCCCAGGCTTTATGAATCCGGTGCGAACTACATCATAAGAGAGTACATCAAAGGCATCGAACTAGATGAATATTTGAAAAGGGGAAAAAGGCTAACGCCTCAGATCTCACGCAAGCTGATAGAGCTATATGAGACCATGGCGAAGGTCGGTTATCTGAGGCAGGACGCTGCAATATTTCATATATTCGTAACGCCTTCCGGAGAGCTTAAGCTTATCGATACTGCCAAGGCGATGAAGAAAAAATCGGCAGTTCCCAGCTTGCTCATCAGCGGCCTTGATCATCTTGGATATAAAGACATTTTTTTTGATTTTTTAAAGGTCAACAGGCCGGACCTGCATATCAAATGGATGAATTACTCAAGGAAGAAATATAGGAAAAAATACTGAAGTATTGATTTTATTGATTATTTAAGGGATAAAGGATAGTGTACTATGTTTATGAAAGCTGATCTTCACATTCATTCAACTGCATCTGACGGAGGATTTGATCCGGAGCAAGTGATAATGATAGCTAAAAGCAGGGGCATAGACACCATCGCCATTTCTGATCATAATTCAATAGATGGGCTGGATGAGGCCTTTGAAGCCGGCGAAAAATACGGCGTATCGGTGATTCCCGCTGTCGAATTATCCACAAGGTTTAACGATGAGAGCATTCATATCTTAGGGTATTTTAAAAATGATAAATTCAACAGCGCTGCTTTTAAGGATATTTTGAAGCAGGTAAAAAAGCACAGTCTCAGCAAGCTTAGAAAAGCGTCAGGGGTGTACGGCAAACATCCCCACTCCAATAAATACCTTTCCTGTTCTGAGGGTATTTACCTTCTGAAGGCCTTTGATGCAGCTGTAGTATTAGCTCACCCTGTTCGAATATCTGAGAAAAACCTTCTCAGCATACTGAGCATGCCCTTTGATGGCATAGAAGCAAAATACTGCCGCAATAGTCCTCAATATACAGATTTTTTTATTGATATAGCGATGAAGCGATTCTCTTTCTATACGGGAGGTTCAGATTTCCATAGGTGCAAACCGCGGGATTTAAAGCATTGCCTTATCGGGAATCCTTATCTTGATCCGGATGAAATAAA
>DPSW01000317.1:4195-5759 GCA_003527145.1 Clostridiaceae bacterium
ATCCTTATATACTCTTACATATACCTTTCCGCAATCTTGGCCAACGGGCTTCTTTCGACCTTGCTCAAGGTTACATGTCCGCTGATTTCAAACTGCTTCATCTTTTCTATGGTATAAACCAGCCCGTTTGAACGCTCGTCAACCAATACATTATCGATCTGGCTATCTGTCGGATCACCAAGAAAAACGAACTTGGAGCCGAAGCCCGCCCGTGTCAGCATCAGCTTTGCCAAGTGGGGTGTGATCTCCTGAGCTTCATCCACAATTACAAGGGAATCGCAGAGGGTCCTTCCTCTCATGTAGTTAAAGGTTTTCATATCTATTACGCCCTGCTCCCTGTATTGGTCTATAAAGCCTTCCACAGAAAAACCGGATTTAACGCTGTTATCTCCCTTTGATGATTTTTCTTTCTTCTTTGCCCTGGTGCCGAAAAGATTGTCTACCGCGTCATAGAAGGAGCCCATCCATGGCTTGAGCTTTTCCTGCTCGGTGCCCGGCAGAAAGCCTATATCATTGCCTGCAGCTACTACAGGCTTGACAAATATTATCTTTCTGAAAACGCCTTCCTCTATAACTTTCTGGAGAGCCACTGCCGTGGAAAGGATAGTTTTGCCCGAGCCTGCACCCCCCGCCAGGGATACAAAATGGATGTTATTGTCCATGAGGAGCTCAAAAGCCATCTTCTGCTCCATATTCAGCGGAGTAAGGCCCCATGCGCTGCTGTTGGCATATTTCAGCGGTACGATCTTCTTGCCGTCAAAAATTGCAAGGCCTTCATGGCTTGTATTATCAACGCTCTTGATCTGCAAAAATTGATTGGGATATAGGGGTTCTTTGATTTTTCTCGGGGGCTTCAGGCCATTGCCATAAATCTTTTCTATATCTGAACTGGAGAGCTTTACCTCCAGATATCCCTTATAAATTTCATCAACTGTCACCTTGTCGTTCTCATAATCTTCAACCCTGATGCCCAGGCTGTCGCCCTTGATGGACATATATACGTCTTTCGTGACCATGATGGTAGGTATATCCTTATCCTTCTGCTGAAGGTTCCACGTAATGGTCAGCAGCTTGTTGTCATTTTTGGAAAGATCAAGGCCGTCCGGCATTGAATCGGCATTCATATGATCCATCTCAATCCTGAGAGTTCCGCCTCCGGGAAGCTTTACTCCTTCCAGAAGGTTTCCGCTCTGGCGCAGCTTGTTGATTTCTCTTGCGGCGTTCCTGGCATGGAAGCCTAATATTCCATCCCGCTTCTTCAGGTTATCCAGTTCTTCGATGACCAATAGGGGAATGATTATATTGTTATCCGAGAAACTATATATACTCAACGGATCATGGACGAGTACATTGGTATCCAGCACATAATTCTTTAACATCCTACAGCCTCCACTTTCTGATCTGAAAATTCATAATATATTTCTTATGCTTTGGTAAAGCACGATTTTTTCTTGTTAAGCTTCTATATTTTTTAAAAACAAACTGTTATTACATTGCTTCGCTTTGTAATAACAGCCCGTCAATAATCCTATAAATCTCATTCCATTCTTTTACCCTTGTGATA
>DPSW01000477.1 GCA_003527145.1 Clostridiaceae bacterium
ATGCATTATGGGGGACAGCCATTGTATTATTATATTTTATCGGTGGAATAAATATTTGATTAAAAAATGCGTAAATTGAAGAAGATTTACGCATTTTATATGATCGAAGACATATGACGAGGTGTCGAAATGAATGTATTAAATGAGAGCGTTCAAGTACTAAAGGGAATAGGAAGCTCTAAAGCAAGGATGCTGTCACGGCTGGGAATAAATAGGATTCAGGATTTGATATACTATTTTCCTAAGGGATACAAAGATAAGAGCATAATTACCCGCATAAAGGATGCGGCTCCCGGAGGTTATTTCAATATAACAGGAGCAGTAGAATCAAAAGCCTCTGAATCCAGAAGCAAGCGGGGGCTTTTGATAACAAAATTCCTTGTTTCGGATGGTACAGGCTCCCTTGCGATGGTATTCTACAATAACCGATTTGCTAAAAATATGTTTAAGCAAGGGGATATAGCCGTCTTTTCAGGGAGAACGAGCTTAATAAATAACATGATATCAATGGAGTGTCCGGAGTATGAAAAGTCTGTTGGGAATAATATAAATACTCTCAGGATAGTGCCGGAATACGGCCTTACTGAGGGTTTGAGCCAAAAAGAAATCAGAAAAGCTATTTATGGAGCTTTGGAGTTGGTGGATAATAAGATGGAAGAAGTGTTTCCGGCAGAATTCAGAAAAAGATTCAAGCTGTCGGAGATAAACTTTTCAATAAGGAATATCCATTTTCCTGATTCATTAAAAAGCCTTGAAATGGCTCAGCACAGATTAAAATTTCAGGAAGTGTTCTTTTTCCAATCATACCTTCTAAGGATGAGGAACAGAACGGCTATTGGAGAGGAAGGCATTGAGTTTAAGGCTAAAGAAGATGCCAGGGCCTTTGAATCAAAGCTTCCTTATTCACTTACTTCAGCTCAAAGGAGGGTACTGGAAGAAGTGCTGGCGGACATGGAAAAACCTTTAGCCATGAATAGGCTGATCCAGGGGGACGTGGGATCTGGCAAGACGGTTATTGCCTTCTTAGCATTGCTTAATTGTGTTAAAAGCGGCTACCAAGGAGTTTTGATGGCACCTACAGAGATTCTGGCAGCGCAGCATTTTGAAACCATAAGAGACTATATCAACCTCGGGGGCGAAAATATAAAAATAGAGCTCATAACGGGCAGTATGAGATCAGCCTGTAAAAAAGAAGCTTTAGAGAATATGAGGGAAGGAAAGATAGATATAATAATCGGTACACATGCCGTATTAAGTGAAGGTGTGGCATTTAATAAGCTGGGCTTGGTTATAACCGATGAACAACATAGATTTGGGGTAAGACAAAGAGCTATACTGCAGTCAAAAGGTTTAAATCCTGATATGCTGGTCATGAGCGCCACTCCCATACCCAGAACTCTTTCCCTTGTCCTCTATGGAGATCTTGATATTTCTGTGATAGACGAGCTTCCTCCAAACAGAAAAAAGATAGAAACCTATTTTATAAGCTCGGATAAGAGAGACAGGCTTTATAATTTTATAAAAAAGCTTATTGGAGAAGGCCGCCAAGCATATATAGTATGCCCTTTGGTAGAAGAGTCGGAAAAGCTGGAATTAAATTCAGCNNAATATTAAAAAGAGCTATTTTAAGGAGTACAACATAGGATTGGTCTATGGTAAAATGAAGAACGAAGAAAAGGATAAGGCAATGTTCAGCTTTAAAAATGGTGAAACGCAGATCATCGTTTCGACCACTGTTATTGAGGTTGGAATAAATGTGCCTAATGCCACAATAATGCTGATAGAAAATGGTGAAAGATTTGGACTTGCCCAGCTTCACCAGCTTCGGGGAAGAGTTGGCAGGGGAGAACATCAATCTTATTGCATATTGATATCAGATTCAAACAGCGAGGTTGTCAGAGAAAGACTTAGCTTTATGACTAAAACTAATGACGGTTTTTTGATCGCAAAAAAAGATCTGGAGACAAGAGGCAGCGGTGAAATTCTGGGTACCAGGCAGCATGGTTTAGAAGAGTTTCGCCTGGTAGATTTATCAAAAGATTATGATATTATAAAGAACTCAAAGGAAGCCATAGAATATTTATATAAGGATAATGGGATTAAAGAAGCTATATACCATAAGTTGGTCAAATATTTAAACGATGAGTTTGATAAAATAATTGAAAAGATTGCATTGAATTGACTTTAACTAGCGCAATTACTTCATTTACAAATCGCTAAAAATAACCTATTAAATAAAATACTGGTGATAAATCACCAGTATAGGGAGAGGAGAAATTGAAGGAAGAGCTCTATGGGGAAATATAGTGTTTTACTAATATCCCTAGCTATAGATTTTGCATTATAATAATTTTTATACAGATAATAAAATCATATTTTGTCTAAAAATAGGCTTTGTGTTAAAATATAATTGTCGTTTAGTTAGGAGGTTTATCATTGAGAATAATAGCTGGGGAGCTGAAAGGAAGAAAACTGGATAGGATAGACACCGGTTCCATAAGGCCTACTTCGGACAGGGTAAGGGAAGCGTTGTTCAGTATCTTAGGAGATATGGTCATTGATTCCAGCTTTTTAGATTTATT
>DPSW01000466.1 GCA_003527145.1 Clostridiaceae bacterium
TTTCTATTTATGCACTCATATTGTTTATTATACTTGCTCATAGAGGGATTAAGGCATTAGATATTTATATAAATGAAAAAACAAATAGAAGCATTTAGTGTGGCAACATTTTCATTTTGTAACATAGCACTTTAAGGAGCTAAGTTCGTTTCAGCCCGCACTATCCATAACCTAATGCAGCATGACCGCTAATGCTGATAGGACAAGCTTTTGAGCAGAGCCGGTACACACCTCTTTGTCAAATGCAGCCGCTTTAAGGCTTAGAAGTGTCGATATAGCCAAGCTTTATCACTAATAGAAAAAAGATAATTTAAGCTAGGAAGGAGCGGCGGATTGCTTCCGGAAATGCAATAAAAGCGGCCACTGGTAATCTCTCTGTGTAAAAAAGTGCGCATCATTCATGCATTTTAGTGTATAAATATTAAATAATTCATTGATTTTCACCGCGTAATATTATATACTCACATCATAATCCACATTGGAGGTGTCTGAATGTACCGAAAAATTACGGAATATTTAGTAGGATGGAAAAACAGCCCATACCGAAAACCTTTGATTTTGCAAGGCGCACGGCAGGTCGGCAAAACCTATTCCATCCTTGAATTCGGTCGTGAGCAATATGAAAATGTAGCTTATCTCAACTTTGAGACGGATCCGCTGCTTGTCAAAACCTTTGACGAGAGCATTGACCCTGGCTATCTGATTCCTGTTCTGTCCCGCATATCAGGGCAGACGATTATTCGTGAAAAGACGCTGATTGTGCTGGATGAGATACAGCTTTGCGAACGTGCGCTGACCTCGCTCAAATATTTCTGCGAGAAAGCGCCTGAATACCACATCATTGCTGCCGGCAGTTTATTAGGTGTGGCAGTGAATCGAGAAAAATTCTCTTTTCCGGTCGGTAAGGTAGATATAAAAATACTCTATCCGATGGATATGGAGGAGTTTCTTTTGGCTTGCGGCGAAAATGAACTTGTAGCGCAAATCAAAGCATGTTTTGAAAATGATAGGCCTATGCCAGTTGTACTGCATGAAGCAGCGCTATCCTATTACCGTCAATACCTTGTGGTGGGTGGTATGCCGGACTGCGTGAGCAAATACTTTGAAACCAAGGATTTTATCTTAGTGCGCCATACGCAGAATATGGTGCTGGCAAGCTATCTCAATGATATGAGTAAATACAATTCGCAAAACGAGATCAAGAAAACGCGGATTGTTTATGATAATATCACTGTTCAGCTTTCCAAAAAGAATACAAGGTTTCAGTATAAGTTGATCAAGAAAGGAGCCCGTGCTGCCGAATTTGAGAATGCGATCGAATGGTTGGTGCTTTCAGGAATCGTAACCCGTATTTATCGCGTGGAGCATCCCAAAAAGCCATTGGAAAACTATAAGGATATCGACTCGTTTAAGACTTATGTGTCCGATATTGGTTTGCTTTGTGCAAAAAAGGATATTGTGGCCGAGGATGTGCTATATCTTTCAAGGGAGTTAGATGATTTCAAAGGCGGCATGGTAGAGAATTATGTTTGCTGTCAACTTACCGCGAATGAGTACAAAAACTATTACTGGACTTCAGAGCGTGGTGCGGAAGTGGACTTCATCATCCAGCGGGATGGCAAAATTATTCCCATTGAAGTAAAGTCAGCGGATAATACTAAGGCTAAAAGCCTGAATGTCTATATGGATGCGCATAAGCCGGAATATGCGATTAAGTTATCAACAAGGAACTTCGGATTTGAGAATGGCAGGAAGACTGTTCCATTGTATGCGGCATTTTGNNTTTTGTGTTTGAAAATTGCATCTATCAATAAAAGAATTATAAAAAGGATTGGAGGATCGCTATGAAATGGGATTTAGAAGGAATAAGGAATGAAAGTCAAAAGTTTGATGAGTCAGCCCTTTTCTATGATAAATATAGGCCAAGCTATCCTAAAGAGCTTATTGACAGTATTATATCTATTTCTGGAATAAGGGAAGATGCTAAGATACTGGAGATAGGTGCAGGCAGTGGCAAGGCTACTGAATTATTTGTAAACAGAGGTTACAACTTAACTTGCATTGAGCTTGGAGAAAAGCTAGCACAGAAAGGAATTGAAAAATTTAAGGATACAGGACAAGTTGAATATATTGTTGGAAGATTTGAAGAAGTAGATGGTTTAGATAAGGATTATGACTTAGCTATTTCAGCTCAATCATTTCATTGGGTTCAAAAGCCACTGGGATATAAGAAAATAGCAGACGCTTTGAGACCTAACAGCTACTGTGCATTATTTTGGAATAAGTATATTAATGATGAAAGTCCAATATCTAATGAGTTGGCCGAAATATGCAAAGAATACGGTGTATTATACATGCTTAAATATAAAGAACTTTTAGAAGCTAGCCAAAGAGAAAAAGCAGAAATAGAAGAAAGTAGTTATTTTAAAAACATAAGATTTCTAGAATATCCCTGGCAGCAAGAACAGACATTGGAGGATTTCATTAACTTTCTGAATACAGGTAATGGCTACATAGGTATGAAAGAAGAACGAAAGAATGAATTGAAAGAAAAACTGAGCAATATGTTTGCAAAAAATGAGGATAAAATCACAAGAAACTTTAATTGTATTTTATATATATTTCAAAATATTTAATTGGAGCGCCATTTTGGCGTGATTTATGAGTGGCTTAGGCTTATAACAAAGTAGTGATTCACTACAATAGAAAATGATGGACTAACAATTATTTATATAGGCGGAGGAATGATTTGTGGAATATAACGAAGAATTTTGGAATGCATTAGATAATCTTGTGCAGCAATCGAAGGTTGTTATTGATAGACCAAAGGGAACGGTGCATCCCAAATATCCGGATTTTCTTTATAGGGTGGACTATGGTTATTTAAAAGATACTACATCAATGGATGGCGGTGGAATCGACGTTTGGAGAGGAACTGATGAAGAACAGAAAATAGACGCTATAATGTGTATTGTAGATTTAACAAAAAAAGATTCGGAAATCAAAATCCTAATTGGATGTACAGAAGAAGAAAAAGAAAAGATTTATCATACTCATAATGATTCACCCAATATGAAGGGCATTTTGATTAGAAGATTATGAGCTATCCTAAGCTAAGACGTATATGCTGTCAGAGCATATTACATGCTGGAAGAAATAGAGAGAAGTATTTTATGAATGTACAAAGTAGGGTTTTGATTTTATTTGTTTCGCTGGTTATTATACTTTCTGGTTATTCATATCACACTAATGNNCTCGGAATCCGAGGCAGATATACTGTTTGAAACTGCAGAACTATATTACTATACTGTCCTTAGTCACTTTGGCAGAGAGCTTCGATATGATGGAAAAGGTAAGATATATTACTGGTTTAACTCTGATAACAATGCGGACTTCAATACTTACTTAGACTATAAAACCAGGCAGTCAGGGAGTATAACTGAGGAGGATATTAAAATAAGGGTAAATAAAATCTTATAATGAAAATCAGGGCCGGCATTTTTCTAGGATATAAATCCTCATATGGGATATTTTCTAAGGAAGAAATGGGGGTACAATATGCTTTTGAATGAGAATGAATTGCTTAATGCCTGTGAATGGCTTGTACAAAATGGGGGGCCATCAATAAAGTACAGGACTCTTACTGAAATTCTGGGCTTAGATATCAATGACAGTATTGTACAAGAGACTTATAAGGAAATTCTTAATAGCAAAAGATTGAAATTTATCTCTTCGCGGCAAAAAGAAAATGGATGCTTTGGCGAAAAATCATTTCATCATGGCACTGATTCGGGAGAAACTTACCTAAGAGAATTATTCGAAATGGGGGTCAGCCCGAAGCATGAAGTTTTACATAAAGGCATTGAATATGCCAAGGTGCTGCATATAACAAAGCCGGAAAGCACAAGTTGGATTACAGCGGTGTATTTAGAATCGATTGGAAGGGCCGGAAAGTCTCAATTGGTTTTAGATTGGTATAGAGAGTATAGTGAAAGATTCAGCTTGATTTATAAAAATCACCGTGAAGATTGGCTGATTGTTAAAAACGGTAAGCCCGCTACATATTATTTAGAAATCCCCTTCATGTATGTTATAAGAACAATTTCTAACAGCTGGTGGTGGCTGAAAGAATATGACGATTCCAGCGTTGCGGCAATTCTTGATTTTCTATTAAATGATATGGCAGAAGTTAAAGATTTATATTGGATAGCTCCAAACAGACAGCTTTTTGCATATTCAAATTTTCTGCATGTGATTGCATCAAACTCGATTTCCCTGAGACAACCCTCGGTTATAGATTTTATCATGTCTTTAGAAGGCCTATGGCTATTGGCTCAATTCGGCATAATTGAGGAATATCCTAATTTAAAGAATGTATTCAGCTTTATATCAAGCAAGAAAAATGATGATGGCTTATGGGAGTTTCCAATAGATGGAGTGACTAAAACTAAATC
The DNA here is from genome assembly GCA_003527145.1 of Clostridiaceae bacterium. Classification (GTDB taxonomy): domain Bacteria; phylum Bacillota; class Clostridia; order Lutisporales; family Lutisporaceae; genus Lutispora. The sequence goes on from DPSW01000466.1 coordinate 4,455, forward strand.
AAGCTGGCATTCATATCATGGCTTTTCTTTAGAAGAAAATTGGAGAAAAAAAGAATCTCCGATTGCAGAGTTGACATTCAGGGTTTGCCTTATTTCAGAAAGGAATAGAAAGTCGAGAGGGATTAAAAGTCAAGTAAAGCACGTAAGATAAGACCCTATTTAAGGAGTGGTACAATTTATGGGCTATATAGCAAGTGTAAATAAAGTGCTTAGAAAGGTTCCTTTAACGGGATGGATAATCAGCCTGAAAAAGAAGCCAAGGATTCTATGCACTGCCGGAGTTATATTGGTTGATTCCAAAGGAAGGATACTGCTGCAACTCCGTGGCGATGATAACAATTGGTGTATTCCCGGCGGAGCGCTGGAAATAGGTGAAAGTGTGGAAACGGCTGCGATGAGAGAGGTATTTGAGGAAACTGGTATTATAGNNGATGATATGAAGTTATTTAACATATATTCCGGAAATGAACAATACCACATATATCCCGATGGGAATGAATTCTATTTTGTGAGTACTGTTTTTATATCTTCAAAATTTCATGGAGATATTTGTGTTGACGGAGTTGAGAGCAAAGAGTTAAAGTTTTTTAGCATACACGATCTGCCATATAATATTTCACCAACAAATAAGCCGATGCTAAAGGATTTAGTTGAGAAAGCTATAGAGTTTTAGGACAGATGCCGTTACAGCGATAACAGGAGGATTATTGTTTTGAATAAAAAATCCATATTAGAAAAATCATTTGGGGAAAGGCTGCCTAATATAGTTTACAAAGATAGAGCAGGAGCTTATGGTATCGCATTAAACAATGAAAATAAGGTTCCTGTGGTAAAAACCGCAATAGGTTATTTTTTACTTGGCGGTGGCATTGAAAATGAAGAAACCCACGAAGAATGTATTGTAAGGGAATGTCTGGAGGAAGCAGGCCTATGTGTAAAGGTCAAAGAGTTTATCTGCAAAGGTGATAAGTATCATTGGTCTGATGCTTTAAAATATTATATGCATGGAATAGGGTATTTTTATAATATGAAGATAACAGGTAAACTTGCCGTGCAAATAGAATCAGATCATGAACTAGTGTGGTTGACGGTTGATGAATGCTGCCAGAAACTATTCCTTGAGCATCAAGTATGGGCTGTGGAGCAGGCAGCAAGATTGAATGATAAAACGAAAAAATGAGGAGGGGTTTCTATGAAATTCATAGTGAGAGACGCGGCAGCTGCTGATTACATTGCAATCAGCAAGCTTAATTCAGAAGTACATAATTTACATGTAAAAAACAGGCCGGATGTTTATGTGGATACTGATGCTCCTTTTCTAAAAGAATATTTTAATGATTTGTTAAACAGTGAGAGCATTAAAGTGCTTGTGGTTGAAAATACAGACAATAAGGAGCTGGCAGCGTATAGTATTGTAAAGATCATGAGCACTCCAAGTATACCGGTGCTTATTCCAAGAAAAATTGCTTTTATAGATGACTTCTGTGTTAAATCTGATTGTAAGAAAAAAGGCATCGGAAGGCTGCTATTTCAGCATATTATAGGCTATGTAAAAACAGAAGGGGTATCATCATTGCAGTTAGTTGTATGGGAATTCAATAAAGATGCAATCGGATTTTATGAAGCAATGGGAATGTCAACAAGGAACAGAAGGATGGAGATAGATTTATAGCTGGGTGATCATTTGTTATGAACGGACTTGAAGTTTATGCAGTAAAAGGAGGCTGAAGATTATGAATATCCTCATCAGGGAGTTGGAGAATGATTTGTTTTTAATCACTGCTAAAATGATTACAGAATTAATGAATTATCACAGGAAATTAAATAATGCTCCAAAAGAATATTGGCAAACGGACGAAGAATCCCAGGAAACCCTAAAGAGCTGGATTGAGCAAGGGAATGTATTTAATATATTTTTAGATGATGAGCCTGCAGGTTTTTTCTATGTAAGATTTGGCGGACAGAATGTAGCTTGGTTAGAGGATTTGTACATATCGGAGCAATATAGAGGAAAAGGTATCGGCAAATATGCCATGAAGAGATTAGATGAATTAATGGCTGAAAAGCAAGTGATTGCAATGTTTGTTGATGTCATACCGCGAAATACAAATGCCATAAAACTATATAGAGATTGTGGATTTGATCATCTGAACTTGATCCAGCTGCGGAAAAATTATGATAAGAGCCTGGACAAAAAAGATGATATAGAGATATTGGGATTTAAATTCAAAAAATATTAGAAAGCTCTTATTAAAAGAGTATTATATACTGAGCCAATAGCTGAAAAGCATAAATTTGATCCGCAGGGCTATAGGTTGATTTTTATTACGCAATAGTTTCATTATACATCATTGAACGAGACTTCATTCAG
>DPSW01000192.1 GCA_003527145.1 Clostridiaceae bacterium
ATAAAGACCATAATAAGACTTTTCGAGAGGATGGGTCTTGACGTCCTGCTTTGTGCGCCTACAGGAAGGGCAGCAAAGAGGATGCAGGAGGCTGCGGGCAGGGATTCCCGCACCATACATAGGCTTTTGGAATATGGCTTCGGCGACAAGGATGAGGATATGATTTTTCAGAAAAATGAAGACTCTCCCTTAGAGGCGGATGCCATCATAGTGGATGAGGTTTCCATGGTCGATATATTGCTGATGAACAGCCTGCTCAAGGCTATATGTGAAGGCACCAGGCTCATCTTGGTGGGTGATGTGGATCAATTGCCTTCGGTAGGCCCCGGCTGCGTGCTCAAGGATATCATAGACAGCAAGGCTGTTTCCGTGGTAAGACTGGATGAAATATTCAGACAAGCCCAGGAGAGCATGATCGTCATCAATGCCCACAGGATAAACAAGGGAGAACCGCCTATTCTCAATATAAAGGATAAGGACTTTTTCTTCATCAGAGAGGAAAACCAGGCGGAAATCCTGGAAAAGATAAAGGCGCTTTGCAAGGAGAGGCTGCCCAAATATTCGGGGTATAACAGCCATGAAGGCATACAAATACTATCTCCTATGAAAAAAGGGATCTGCGGAGTGATAAATCTCAATACTGAGCTGCAGAAAGTGTTGAATCCACCGCATTTCAGCAAGACTGAAAGACAGTTCAGGGATGTGATCTTTCGTCAAGGGGATAAGGTAATGCAGATCCGCAATAACTACAAGATGAAATGGCAGAGCCTGTCAGACCCCGATTATGAGGGAGAAGGGGTCTTCAACGGAGATATGGGTATAATATCCAAGGTGGATAATGAGGAACAAACCATTGAGGTCATATATGACGGCGAGAGAGTAGTGAAGTATGAAGGCTCGGATCTGGATGAACTGGAGCTTTCCTATGCAGTGACAGTACATAAAAGCCAGGGATCGGAATTTCCTGTATTGGTTATGCCTGTCACATCAGGACCTCCGATGCTGCTGACCAGAAACCTTCTATATACTGCCTTGACAAGAGCAAAGCAGATGGTGGTTTTGGTAGGGCAGGAAAGGTGTATTTATTCCATGGTAAAAAACAATTATGTTACAAGGAGGTACTCAGGCCTGGAGTACAGGCTCCAAAGGCTTGGAAACTTGAATGAACATAATGAAGCTTCTATATCCTCCCAAGAATAGATGCATATTGTGCGGGGTCAAAACTCCGAAAGCACTCTGCAATATCTGCAGCGCTTCCATAGAGTTCATACATGAAAGAAAATGTTTAAAGTGCGGAAAGGGTTTAGCCGATAATTATAGTAAGAATATATGCCCGGACTGTATGGAAAGAAGTTACTCTTTTCATTCTGCCTATTCCTGCTTTTATTACAGAGGAACCGGCAGAGAGCTGATTCATGCATTTAAATATGAAGGCAGGCTGGATATAGCTAAAATATTGGCCAGGTATATGGTAGATGTGATATATGCTGAAAGCCTGGATGCCGATATGATCGTGCCGGTGCCTATTTTTCAAGCTAAGCTGCACAAGAGAGGCTTCAACCAGGCTGCAGTCATAGGAGAACATCTTTCAAAGCTTTTGGGCATTCCCATGGGTGATTGCCTTATAAGAAATAGGGAAACAAAAGAGCAATATGGTCTGGACAAGCTGGAGAGAAGGTTAAATGTAAATGATGCATTTTCTCTAAATATGTTATATAATGTAAAGAACATGAAGATTTTGCTGATAGATGATATATATACCACGGGCAGCACTGTGCATGAATGCAGCAAAATACTTTTGTCCTCGGGGGCAAAGCAGATTTATGTTTTGACTGCAGCGGCTGGAACAAATACTTAGATTTGGAGGGTGGGTCAATGGCAGAATTAAGAAATTGTATAAGATGCGGCAAGATTTTTGCATATACCTATAGTCCCATATGCAAAAAATGCCTGGAAGAAGATGAAGATGAGTTTAAGCTTGTCAAGGAGTACCTCTACGACAACCCGGGCGCTATAATACCTGAGGTATCTGATGCTACGGGAGTATCGGTAGAAAAAATAATGAGATTTCTTAGAGACGAAAGACTGGAAATAAACTCGGATAACAGCAACTTGGTTTTGGAATGTGAGTCCTGTGGCAGGCCTATCAGATCAGGAAGGTTCTGCGAGGAATGCAAAAACAATATTACCTATCAGATGAAGAAAGAGTTCGGCATAAGTCAAAAAAGGCATGATTATATCAAGACTTCAGGAAAAGAAAAAATGCATGTTATCAGAAGGAGAGAAGGCAGGTAGAAGAACTTAGCCTTCTTTTTTTTATTGCCCTATAAACTATATAGGTCTATATACCGATAGATAATATGAGTAGAAGATGTAGATGAGGTGATATTATGGGATTTAATATAGACAAAATTCCGGGTATAAACAAAATATACAAGAGCTTTTCTGTGGAAAGGAAAAATGAAACCCAAGAGGTATTTCCCTTAAACGGCAGGAAGGATGAATTGACCATTTCTCAGAAGGCAATAGACTATCAAATTGTTAATAAAGGCATGAAAGCCATAGATCAGATCCCGGATATACGGGAGGATAAGGTCAACGCCATAAAAGAGAAGATGGATAAGGGCCTGTACGACATAGACGGCAAGGATATTGCAGAAAAGATGATATCGGGCAAGTTTGATAAAAAGATATAATGTTGAGGTGCTATGGTCATGGATAATTTAGATAAGATAATACAGTGCCTGGAAAATCAAAGAAATATATATGAGAAGCTTTTATCCCTATCCATGGAAAAAAAAGATGCGATAATAGAGGGCAAAGTGAATGAACTTGACAACTTTATTAAGCTGGAAGGGAATCTCATACTTGAAATAGGAAAGTTGGAGAATGAAAGAGACAGTACCGCAGAGGCTTTGGCTAGGGAGCTGGGCTGCAGCCGGGAGAACTTGACCATAAGCTACATATGCAATGAGGTAAAGGACAAGCGCTGCACCAGTCTAAAGAAGGTCGCAGATTCAATAGGAAGCACGCTAAACAAGCTGAAGGAAATCAATGATTTAAACGGTGAGCTTATAGAGCAGTCTCTTGAATTTATAAATTTCTCCATAAACCTCATTTCAGACTCAATGGAGGGTCAAAACGTTATATACGAAGGGAAACCGGAAGAAAGCAAGGATAATAATGTAAGGCTCTTTGATGCCAAAATATAGGGGGTATTTTCATGAGTTCATTCGGCGGTTTGAGTATTGCAGTATCCGGTTTGTTTGCACAGCAGAGATCTCTGGATGTTACCGGTCATAATATAAGCAATGTCAATACGATAGGATATTCGAGGCAAAGCGTCATCCATGCATCCTCCAGTCCCCAGAATATAGGATGGACCAGAGCCGGGGTGAAGATGGGGAAAGGCACCGGAGTAGACGCAGTGCTCATAATGCAATACAGGGATGAATTTTTAGATAATAAAATAAGAAGGATCAATAAGGAGCTGGGTTATTGGACAGCCAAGCAAAGCGGCATAGAGGATATGGAAGGCATTTTCAATGATTTTTCCGATGAAGGCATACAATCTGCCATGAATAATTTTTGGAATGCATGGGATCAGCTGTCTAAGCCAACCGGCAGGCTTACTTCCAGAGCTCTGGTAAAAGAAAGCGCAATAGCTCTGGTAGAGTCTATCAAAAACACAGATCAGTTGCTTAAGGATTATAGAACTGATAAAGATAGAGAAATCGTACAGAATGTAGACAGGATAAATCAAATAACAAAGAGGGTAGCAGAGCTCAATGGGCTGGTGCAGAAGGTTGAAGCCAACGGGGCTATTGCCAATGATTTTCGGGATGAGAGAAACCTCCTCATTGATGAGCTTTCAACATTGGCCAATATACAAGTCAGCNNGGCAGGGCTGTGGTGGACTACGGAATCACGGAGCAGCTTAAGGCAGTGCCGGATCCCTCGAAAGACGGTCTGGTCAAGCTTGTCTGGGAAGGGGACAATCAGGCTGCATCAATAGGAGGGGGCAAGATAAAGGCCCTCTTTGATACAAGGGATGAGCTGGTGGATAAATTCCGTACCAGATTGGATGAAATGATAAAAGGCCTGGCTGCAGAGATAAACAAGATTCACATTTCCGGTTATGGAGTGTNNTTTTTTATAAACGGAGGAGATCCTGACAGTGATGTCATAGATATGTCAAATATCGCCTTTAACCCGGAGCTAAATGAATATGACAATATCGCAGCGGCAATAACTCCGCCTCCATATAATGCGGAGGACAATAAGATAGCACTAAAAATTTTGGAACTGCGCAGCGGCAAGGTTTTCGGAGAAGAAGCTTATGATTCGGCAGGCGGCAAATATAATTTTGATGAATACTACAGGAATATTATATTGGATCTTGGCAAAGCCGGTATGGAAGCCGCCATCAATGCTGAGGCTCAAAGTTCTATGGTGAAAGAACTGGAAAATAAAAAAGGAGCCATGATGGGCGTCTCCATGGATGAGGAAATGGGCAATCTCATAAAGTTTGAACACTCCTATAACGCATCCGCCAGAATGGTCAATGTAATGGATGAGATGCTTGAAATCATAGTAAACAGACTTGGAATAGTCGGAAGGTAGGTATAAAGTGTATGAGAACTACATTCGGAAGCTTAAATATAGTGAATAGCGGTCTATTTGCCAGTCGCCGGGCTTTGGATGTGACAGGCCATAATATCGCCAATGTCAATACGGAAGGCTACTCAAGGCAGGTATTGATGCAGAAAGCCTCCATGCCTCTTTGGGGAGACCCTAAAGGTGTCATAGGCACCGGGGTAGATACCCNNGAAGTATTGGAACCAGAACAGAGCCGTAGGAGAATGGAAGATAAAGCAGCAGAATCTGGAGAATATGGAATCTATCTTTAACGAACCCACCGAGACAGGCATAAGAAAGGTTATTGATGAATTTTTTATAGCCTTGGATGAGCTTTCCAAAAAATCCGGCGATTCCACCAGGCGTGTAGCTGTTGTGGAAAATGCCAATATTTTGGCCAAATCCATAAACAGAAACGGAAATGAAATAATAAGCGCCATAAGAGAGACCAATGAAGAAGTGAAAACCAAAGTCGACGAGATAAACTCTCTGGCNNGAACAATAATATATTCAACATGGAGCTGGGAGATTCTCAGGCCAATGACTTGAGAGATCAGAGAAATGTGCTGTTAGACAAGCTTTCCAAGATAATCCATATAGATGTAAGCACAAGGAAAGACAGCAACAAAAATGAATACATGAGCATAAAAATAGGCGGTATAACCTTAGTCGATCATACAAATTACGATGAACTAGCCTATGTCGAGGAAGATGTGGCAGGCATAACCGAGCTGGGTG
>DPSW01000382.1:0-180 GCA_003527145.1 Clostridiaceae bacterium
GTGAATCTGGTGCAGTTGGCGTAGGCCTTATCAGTCTTTTAGCTGAGAATGAGGAATTGAAGGAAATGAAAGAAAGAATGAAGCTGAATAAAGACTCGAAGATACTGGTTATTAGCACCGAAGGAGATACAGATCCTGTTGGGTATAAAAACATAGTATGGAACGGAGCTTATCCTTATA
>DPSW01000382.1:217-4225 GCA_003527145.1 Clostridiaceae bacterium
GCAGAACTTAAAAACAGTATCATTAAGTTATTCGAAGAAGAAGTGAATAAGGGCGAAATCATTATTGATATTTTGAATCCGGATAATATAGAGGCGCAAGGCAGAATTTTAAAGGATAAAGGAGCAAAGGCGATTATAGCTAGGAGTGGGGGGTACCGCCATACTGTTGGGAATGTAAATATTCCTGTTATAAATCTAAAGATAACCACTTTGGATATCTTATATGCGATAAAGACGGCAAGCAAGTTTAAGAAGGATATCGTATTGGTGATATCGGATTTGGAATTCTTCGATTATGATGAATGGAAAGATATGATCAGCGCAAGGATTATGATTGAACGGTTCTGTGATAAGGAAGATATAGAGGCTATAGTAAAAAAATATGAAGAGCAAAAGGAAGGTATCGCAATCGTTGGAGGGGGAATTCCTTGTACTTATGCCAAAAGATTAGGGATAGTTCATGTTCCTATAGGTGCCAGCAATGAATCTATCTATGAGGGAGTAGCCTATGCCAGGGAATTAATAGATAATTTATACGAGCAAAATTATAAAAATGAAGTTTTAAAAACAACTTTAGATGGAGTGCATGATGCTGTTGTTGCGATAAACCAAGAAGGAAAAATCATCCTATTCAATGAAAGAGCGCAAGAGCTGTTAAATAAGCGCTGCGGAGGGTTAATAGACAAAAAATTATTAGATGTTTGCCCAGAACTTGATTTTATGATGGAAATTTTGAAAAGTAATATTAACAGATACGATGAGATTAAGAAATTAAAAAGAATTACCATTGCTGCAAATACCTCTATATTGAATGTAGATGGGCATATCCATGGCGTTTTATGCTCTTTTATGGATATAACCAAGCTTCAAAGTTTAGAGAAAGAAATAAGATATGAGCTGAACAAAAAGGGGCTTGTTGCTAAATATAGATTTCAAGATATTATTGCAAATGAGCCTGCCATGAAGCAAACGGTTGAAAAAGCAATAAAGATAGGATTAAGCGATAGTACGGTGTTGATATATGGGGAAAGTGGAACGGGTAAGGAAATGATTGCACAAAGCATACATAATATAAGCAGCAGAAAGGATGAGCCTTTTGTAGCTGTCAATTGTGCAGCCCTTTCGGAAAGTCTCCTGGAAAGTGAGCTTTTCGGATATGAGGAAGGTGCGTTTACAGGAGCGAAAAAAGGAGGAAAAATAGGCTTGTTTGAGCTGGCCCACGGAGGAACTATTTTTCTCGACGAAGTTGGAGAAATGCCCTTAAGCCTTCAGGGAAGGCTCCTGAGAGTCTTACAGGAGAGGGAGGTGCTGCGAGTTGGAGGGGATTATATACTCAATGTAGATATAAGAGTAATAGCTGCCACTAACCTCAATCTATATGAAAGAGTGAAGGAAGGAAAATTCAGGGAGGATCTATACTTCAGATTGAATATATTAGACTTGAGGCTGCCGGCACTTAGAGAAAGGAAAGAAGATATACCCCTGCTCCTGAGGAACTTTATAAGAGAGATGAATGCAAAGCATGATACAAAAATTAAAGATATTGAAGAATCCGGAATGGAGCTTCTAAAAGAATACAATTGGCCGGGCAATATAAGGCAATTGGAGAATTTTACCGAAAAAATGTGTATTCTATCAAATGCTCCAATAATAAATGAGTCTTTGATAGAGCAGCTGCTGGGCAACGGCTTGTATCAAAAGAAGGCGCCGAAGGCAGAAAAAGAGAAGCAAGGTGATACTATTACCTTAGATATAGGCAACCTAAAGGATATTGAGCTCCAAATAATTAAAGAAGCCAGTAAAGTTTTTAAAGGAGACAAAATATTATTGGCAGAAAAGCTGGGTATGAGCAGAACAACCCTATGGAAGAGGCTCAAGGAAATCGAAGATATGGAACAATGACATTGCTGCTCAAGCTCTTGTTTCAAAATTCAACAAAGTTTATAAATTTGTTCATATTTGACATACAATTTATATCAATATGGCTCTCTCAGCCTATGAACGGTTGGGAGAGCCATATTGCTGAATTGGTATACTATTTGCTATACATATAATGTGATAGAGTTTATTCATACATAGAGAGTGAGGTCAAAAATATGAGCATGATAAGTATTAGGAAAGATTGGTGCAAAAGATGCGGAATCTGCATAGAATTTTGTCCTGTAAAAGTATTTGCTCAAGAAGCAGATGGCACTCCGGTACCACAAAATCAAGATAAATGCACGGTTTGCAGGCTCTGTGAATTGAGATGCCCGGATTTTGCAATCAAAGTGGAGGTGACGGAAGATGAGTCAAAATAAAAGCCTTAGATTCATGCAAGGGAATGAAGCTATTGCAGAAGGAGCTTTTGCAGCTGGAGCAAGATTTTATGCCGGCTATCCTATCACTCCTTCTTCGGAGGTAGCAGAAATAGCTTCAAGGAGGCTTCCGCAGTTAGGCGGTCTTTACGTCCAGATGGAGGATGAAATAGGCAGCATGGCTGCAATCATAGGAGCTTCTGCGGCCGGAAAGAAATCCTTTACCGCTACCAGCGGTCCCGGTTTCTCCCTTATGCAGGAGAATTTAGGAGTAGCTGTTATGGCTGAAGTGCCATGTGTGATTATTAATGTTCAACGTTCTGGCCCAAGCACAGGCCTTGCAACCAAGCCTGCTCAAGGAGACTTTATGCAGAGCCGGTGGGGAACTCATGGAGACCACGGTATAATCGTTATTTCTCCGTCAACTGTGGAGGATTGCTATTATCTGATGGTTAAAGCATTCAATCTGTCAGAGAAGTATCGTACTCCTGTAGTTTTTTTAGCTGATGAAATAATAGGGCATATGAGGGAAAAAGCTGTCATAAGGGAAATAAATCCCGAAGAGATAATAAACAGAAAGTTTCCAAAATGTGATCCTAAGGATTATAAGCCTTTTGAGAGGGAAGAGGATGGTATAGCACCTTTAGCCTCCTACGGCAGCGAATATATAGNNCATAATGATGCAGGCTTTCCTGACAGCAGGCCTGAAAATGCCGATAAGTTTATCAGGCACTATACAGACAAAATTGAAAAGAACAAAAAAGATATTACAATCATAAGAAAATATAACCTGGAAGATGCAGACTACGCTATAATCACCTTCGGATGTACTACGCGCTCCGCCCTAGAGGCTATGGATGTGATGCGCAAAGAAGGCAAAAAGGTTGGTGTATTGCAGTTGGTTACGCTATGGCCCTTTCCTGATGAGGAAATAGATGAGATATGTGCTAGGGTCAAAGGTATAGTAGTGCCTGAGCTTAATTTGGGTCAATTGATTAGAGAGGTAGATAGGGTAAACAGCTATCCCATTCCCGTAGTAGGGGTCAATAAGGTGAACAGTCTGTCTATCAGCCCTTATGAAATAATTGAAAAGGTAGGGGAGATGGAAAAATGTCAAAAATAAAATATGATGACTATTTAATTAAAGAAAAACTTCCTTTATTCTGGTGCTCAGGCTGCGGAAACGGAACAGTGCTGGGAGCAATTCTTAGAGCTTTTGCCACATTGGAATTAGATAAAAAAAATACGGTAGTGGTTACCGGGATCGGATGCTGGGGAAAGGCAGATGATTATATCAGCACCAACACCTTTCATGGAACCCACGGCAGAGCGCTATCCTTTGCTACCGGAATCAAGCTGGCTAATCCAAAGCTTAAAGTCATAGCCTTGATGGGTGATGGTGACGGCGCCACTATCGGGGGAAATCATCTTATACATACGGCGAGAAGAAATGTAGATATTACAGCAATCGTAGTCAATAATTTCAATTATGGAATGACAGGAGGACAGTATTCGGGTACTACTCCTGAAGACTCATATACAGCTACCTCCAGGTATGGGCATATAGAGCCGGGCTTTGATTTATGCAAGCTGGTAGAAGCCGCCGGTGCCCCTTATGTGGCAAGAGGATCTGCTTATAATGTTGTACAATTGGAGAAACTGATTAGAGATGGAATTGAAAAAAAAGGATTTTCCTTTATTGAGGCAATTT
>DPSW01000350.1 GCA_003527145.1 Clostridiaceae bacterium
AGTTAGTATTTGGATAATTAATATACATAGTATTATCTATCAGGGATTTCATACCCTAATTAATTGGTATAATATTCCTTTGGTTGAAATCAAATTGCCTAGTACAAGAGGTTAAATTATATAGATATATAAAAAGTAAATAAGGCTATAAAATGGTTGTGAGTATACCTATTATTGAAAATTGAATAGTTTCTAGATGATAATCATGATGTATTTGTATTCATGTAAACTCAACAAACATGTTTATAAATATGCCGCCAGGCATTTAATCTGAGAGGTTATGTTTTTCGTTACTGAAAAGCATAACCTTTTATGATTTTTTAGCATTTTTAGTTTGTCAGAAAAGCAAAATGCCAGTAGCATTGTTACCCTTGATAGGTAGTCTGCCTGATCATAGGAGGGGATAACAGGTTCTGAAACTGCCGGATTATGCAAAGGTTATGGACAATTGACGATAGCAAAGTCTGGGCACAAAGCAGAAAATAGGCGATAATTAACTTTTTATTGGGTAAAACAATATATAATATTACGTATGTAAAGAAATTTATATAATATATTAACAAAAGATGGTTTAAAGGGATAAATAATTCACAATATAAGTTGAAGATATGATACCATTAAGCCGTAATGGTCGACAATTACATTTATACATATTGCAAAAATCATTTTGGATGTAAATGATTTACTACTAAATATATAGTTCCTTGACAATTAAATAAGGGGATTGAGGTGAGTTGAGGGAAATTAACAGTTACAAGGGTCTAGTATAACGTATAGGGGGATAGATATGGTTGATGTCAGCAAGAAAATAAAGTGTGACGTACTGGTTATTGGTGGAGCGGGAGCAGCCGTAATGAGTGCTGTATCAGCTCTTCGCGAGGGCGCTGAGGTATGCCTGGTATCTAAAGGCAAAATCGGCAAGAGTGGCAATACCATAATGATTGGAGGGGGGTTCGGTATAGACGGCAAAAACGCCCATGATATATGCGGTGAGCCGGAGGCTAATCAAAGCTATACCGCGGAACATCTTTTTAAAACAATAGTAAAGAGCTCATTTTATTTGTGTGATCAGGAGCTTGCAAAGCATTATACGGAAACTGCTCCTTTTGCCGTAAAAGAGTGCCTGGAATGGGCGAAAAAAGCAGGTCAGATATTTAAGTTTATTCCGCCAGCAAATCTTTGGAATACCTCCGGAAGGAGCTTTGGCAGGGCTGTTTTGCAGGGGGTTAGGGAAAACCCCAGAATCAAAGTATTCGAGGATACTATGATCTGTGATTTGCTCCTGTCCTCTGAGGGGGTATGCGGTGCACTGGGTATTGATATTTATACAGGCGAGGTTATTGAGTTTGAAGCCGCATCAGTGGTAATGGCTACGGGAGGCTATCAGCCCTTTTCACTTAAAAATACCATCAGTGATATGACGGGAGATGGAATTGCAATGGCGGTGCGGGCAGGTGCCGAGATGGTGGATATGGAGTTTTTGCTGTTTATTCCGACGGCAGTAGAACCCCATTACATGAAAGGGTCAATCCTGCCGTACCTCATGACGATACCGAATTATTTCCCGCTTCGTCCGACCATAACGGATATGGAAGGGAACATACTGGAAATAGACGAAAAGTATAAGCAAATACCGCCTGCCAACAAAATGAATAAAATACTTTACGCTTATTTCTGGGGCAAGGTTATGTTTTCTCAATATGAAAAGTATGGAAACAGTATGTATTTTGATTTTTCCCGATATACCGACGAGGAGTTACGTTATGCGTTTGATAAAATGGCGTCCAATGTGTCTGTGTGGAACGCGAAGAATCATTATAACGGGATAGACCTCAATGAAATGTATGAGTACCTGATTAACAACAATAAGAGATACATGGTGGGCCTGGGAAACGAATACAGCATGGGAGGAATCGTTATAGACAAGCACTTCGCCTCAGGAGTGAAGGGGTTGTATGCGGCGGGTGAAGTAACCGGCGGATTGTTCGGAGCATTCAGAAGTGCGGACGGTTTGACAGAAATGCTGGCTCAAGGCATGGACGCAGGGAAAAATGCCGCAGCATATGCACGGAGCGCTTCGATAAAGGACCCTGTCAACAGGGACATAATATTGAAAAAGCTGTCTGCTCCGTTGGAACGTAAAGAAGGAATCAGTCCGTACAAGGTTGTTTCGAAGGTTGAGGAAATTTGTGACAAGGGCTTTAATTTCTTCCGGAATGGAGAGCTTTTAAATGAGGCTGAGGCGCAGATAAAAGGAATTGGAGAAGCTTTGAAAAACATGAAGGTTGCGGCAGGTGACAGAAGGTACAACTATGAGTGGATCAGCGCCGTGCTGGCAGAAAACATAGCTTTGTGCTCAAAAGCTGGGATACATGCCGCCGGTATGCGCACCGAAAGCAGAGGCACCCATATGCGCGCTGATTATCCTGAGGTTAACAACAGGGAGCATTTATACCGGATAGTTGCAAAGCTGGAGAAAGGTGAACTGATATACCGCAAGGAGAAGGCGAATTGCGCATATCTAAACCCGCCTGATCAGAATGAAGCAACCATACCTGATTATATTCTTGCGTCGTTAAGGGAGGAGTAGTGGTTATGAAAGTCAGTGTGAGAAGAAGCGGGACAGCAAGCGGCATTGATACCTTCGAGGTGCCGGCAGTAAAAGGCCGGTGGACGGTTATGGATGTTTTGGATTATATAGCTCTTAATATTGATCCGTCCCTGGGTTATTACAGGCATAGCGTGTGCAACCAGGGTATTTGCGGACGCTGCGGCGTCAAGGTCAATGGGAAGGCTGCCCTTGCCTGTACCAGCAAGGTACAGGAGGAAGAGCTTTTACTTGAACCGAGAAGCGGTAAAGTTATACGGGATTTAATTGTAGAGCCTTAAATATGCAATAAAACTGTAAGCTGCATTTTGCGGCTGCTTAATGTAAGGATTAAGGAGGAAATAAAATGGGCAGGATTAGAAGTGATGAACCCGCAGCAGTAAGAAACGCAAAACTTATGGCAAAACTGTACTACTACATGGCAAAGGAAATGATCGATCGTTTGGGAAAGGAGGAAGGAAGCAAGGCTATCAAGGCGGCGGTTACTGCTTTTGGAAATGACAGAGTTGCCTCAATGAAGGAGGAAGCTGCCGAAAGGGGCATCGAAAAAATCGATTCTGTGCTGGACTATTTTAAAGTAAGGGACATGCCGTCAGA
>DPSW01000127.1:0-2063 GCA_003527145.1 Clostridiaceae bacterium
CAAACGGTAAAATCCATGAAAGTATGAAATTTACGATCGGGGACTGCTTATTATCAACCGGTGTTTTAAAATCTACACCTGAACTATATAACTTATCATAAATCTCCGGATAGTCCAATCTGCCCGTATAAAACATTTTCTTATCGGCCATGGAAACATCCTTATCAGTCTTAGGGATTATTATGATTCTATCTCCAGTGATTTGAACTGATTTTATCTCATTATTATCCAGCATTTTAAGAAATCTGCTGTATTCGATCTCTTGAAAGGCTGATTGGGAAATCAAAGACATCATCCAATTGATTGCCAGAGTAATAATAAGAGCTACTACAATAAACTTAGGCAAGCCTTCTTTTTTGGGCAACATATATCCCCCTCCTCAGCATCATTATAGTTCCGATCCCGTGCTTGCTAACATTTTTCCGACAGATTGATCAGCCTGTCCTCTATTCTTTTCATATCATCATCAGAAAGCGCCTCAAGGCCAAAAAGATTGGAGAATGCAATTCCATAGCATGCAAAGCAGATAATCATGGCCATTATAGGGTCTTCCATATTGCTGATATTTTGAAACCACTCTTTCCGTTTTTCTCTTACCGGCTCCAAAAGTTCATGATCCATAGCTATCGCCGCAAGAAAACCTGCCATGGTATTTGTATCTGCCGTATTTTGATTGAATTGCTCTTTGATAAAAGATGTTAGCCAATTTGCAGAAGTGATCTGACATTCAAATTGCTCCATATGATATTCAATCAGAGCCTTTATCAGCTTATCTTTGCTCGGATAGTGATATAAAAGGCCACCCTTGCTTACACCGGCTTTTCTGGCTACCTCTTCCAATGTGAAACAATTCAATCCTTTATTCGCAATAACTTTATTTGCTTCACATAAAATTCTTTCCTTAACAGAGATATCCATGAGCTAACAACTCCTCTCAACCGTCTGGACGGTATAGTAATACCGTATCAAATATTGCTATGCCTGTCAAGTATTCGTGGTATAAAAACAGATAAACGCTATATTATTTGCTATCCCCAGGTCAATCTCTCCAAAGAGATATGTTTCCTATACCAATCATCATTTTGCAATAGTGTTTCAGGCGAGCCTGCACTTCTTATCCTCCCGTTTTCCAAAATAACGACTGTATCGCTGAAAGCCACGGAAGACAAGCGATGGGATATGGATAATATGGTATGGGCGTGGCCTGCCTTTTGCAGGACTGACACAATCTTTTCTTCTGTTATCGAGTCAAGGTTTGCGGTGATTTCATCAAGCAATAAAATGGGAGGGCTGGTCACAATAGCTCTCGCTATAGATAAAAGCTGCTTCTGGCCCTGTGAAAAAAGAGAATCGCCGGTAATCTCCGTTTCAATACCATTTTCCAAAGATTCTACATAATCTGCAAGGCCCACAAAGTTCAGCGCATTGCAGATTTGCTCTTTTGTTATGCTCTCATCCTGGAGGCTTATCTGTTCGGCAACAGTGCCTTTTATCATATGAAAGCTTTGGTCTACATATCCGAATATTTTGCGTTTTTCAGAGTTCGGTATGCTGTATACATCATATCCGTTTATGGTGATGCTTCCCTTAGCCGGCTTCAACAGGCCTATGATCAATTTGAATAATGTAGATTTTCCTACTCCTGTCCTTCCGGCAAATGCAACCTTCTCCAGCGGTTTTATCTGCAGGCTGAGGTCCTGCAAAACATCAGTATCTTTCTCATAATTAAAGGCTACATCATTAAATGATATCTTTATTTTCTCACGGTTTTGGATGATATCATCCGCTTTTATTTGATCATNNCATTCATCCTCAGGCTCATTGTAGAAGTCATTAACTCTGCGGATGCCGGATACTGCATGTTGAATGCTCTGAAGCTCCATACCCAGGTTTTCGATAGGCGAAAACAAATTTGAGATTAAGTCAATGGATGCAGCCACCATTCCCAATGATATTCCTAAATAGTTGAGTTGTCCGGAGGACAGTATTACCATAAAACCGATTACAACAGCACGGGTGAGCTGTATGATAGGAGAGAATACAGAATCATAAAAATTTACTTT
>DPSW01000127.1:2087-6749 GCA_003527145.1 Clostridiaceae bacterium
TTTTAAGCTTTCTGAAATATGATTGTTCACCTTGCCCACCAGAACCCGGTTTTCCATTTGTGCTTTCAGCATTCGCTTTTGAAAAAGCCTGGTAATCCCATAAATAAAAGGCAGCAGCAGCAAGGTGACAATTCCAAGCTTTCCGCTGAACATCCAGATGGAAGCAATAATGCCTATGATCTTAAAGCAATCGATCATCATCCCCACAATGCCGCCGGTAAACAATGAACTCACAGCTTCAACATCATTAGTAAATCGTGATACCACTGCACCGGATTCATTATAAGAAAAGAAGAGTGCATTTATTTTTTCCAGCTTATGCATCATTTCAAGCCTGATCTCTTTGATAATCTTTTGACCTATGATCGTAAGGATTGCCCCCTTGATAAAATCAAACAAGCCTATAAGCAGCAGCACCGCCATATAAGCGATTGCCAATGCAAACAACCCGCTGCCCTTTTCAGGTACAAGATTGTTATCGATGATATGCTTCAATATCTGAGGGGGAATCAGGCTTGAAATAACAACGCCGCAAACAGCAAAAATTAAAAGCCCGTTTAATAAAATGTTTTGCTTGATCACATTGATGACAGATCTTTTTACCAAGCTATTTTTAGTCATTGTTATCACCTGCCATGCATTGTAAATTAAATATCTCTGCATAGAGCCCGGAGCTTTTCATCAGATCATCATGGGTTCCATAGCTTGCTGTTTTGTCGCTGTGCAGAAATATAATCTTATTGATCCTGCTGAAAATTGTTAAGCGATGAGAAATGAGTATTATTATACTGTTTTTATAATTAGCCTTAAGATTTTCAATGATCTTCTCTTCTGTCTTCATATCAATTGCAGAAAACGGATCATCTAAAATTATGATTTTGCTTTTGTTCAAAAGCGTCCTAGCAAGTGCGATCCTCGCCTGCTGGCCCCCGCTTAACCTTATCCCGCTGCTGCCCACTAATGTATCTACACCATCCGGCATGGATTGCAAATCAATATCGAAACAGACATCTTTCATAACAGAGGTTATGTCCTTCTCATTCCCGAGAGTGATATTGTTGTATATGGTATCGGATAGCAGCTGGGGCTTATGACCAAGATATGAAATCATCATGCTGCGCTCGTATTCGGAATAATCTTTCAGCTCCTTGCCATCTATCCTTATGCTGCCTATATAGGGGTACAGTCCCAGCAAAGAGAATCCGAGTGTAGATTTGCCGGAGGCAATAGGGCCTGTCACGCCGATGATTTCTCTATGATTGGCTTCGAAGCTTATATTTTTAATTATGGCCTCCCTGCCTGCAGGATAACAAAAGCTGAGGTTTTTTACCGATAGCTCAGTGCTGCTTTCATCAATATCTGATGCCTTATCTTTTATTTGATATTCTGCAAGATAAGGCTTGATACGCTTCCATGATACCTGTGACTTTTGCACAGAATTGAACAGTTTGGCTGCTTTGCTTGCTTTATTGGCCATCGCGGCAAACATTACGATGTATGTAGAAAATATGCCTACAGTCCAGCTGCCCTCAATAACCTTTGTACCGCCAAGATAGATTACAGTTATAACTCCCAGCATGGCAATAACATTATATATGGGCTGCATGGAATTTTCTAAAATATTGGCTTTGATTGCCTTTCTTTGCAGATCCTCTAAATCGTCATCATATTTTTGTCCGTTTTGAGCCTCTATGCCATTGGCGCGATAGAGCATGGCATTCTCAATAGCGTCGTACACGATACCGGCTATGTAGCTGCTTTTTGAGCGAAAGGAAGCTGAATATTTATAAATAACGTTTTTCAGCTTTTCGGCAAGGGCCATGGCGACGGGAATATATAGCGTGGAAAGGACCGTTATTTTTGCATCGTACGCCAGCATTGATACGAGATAGGATGCCATAAGCACTCCGGTGTCAAATAACTCTGTAGTAAACTTGCGCATTCCTTCAACACACACATCAACATCCGAAACGGCTCTTGTAATCAAATTCCCTATATTTTCATTCCCCAGTTCCTCAAGGCTTTTATGCATTATATTATTGTATATCATAAACCTCATAACGGCACTGGTATTATTGGCAAAGCGCCTTATATAAAAGCGCTTAAAATAACGCAATAGTTGTATCATTCCGATTAAAAAGACAAAAGACCCAGCCAGCCTTATGACTGAGTCCAAGCTTTCAGCGCCGGCGATGGAATCTATCAGCTTGCCTTGGTAAATAGGACCTAAAACAGTGGCACTGTTAAAGGTAAGGCCGAATATTACAATGCATGCTACAGTAAATTTTTCTTTTTTCCAATAATTGATGATCTTATCGGGCTCTTTTATTGGCTCAATCTTCAATCTTGTCATAATGAACCGCCTATCTTTTCTATCCCACAGCTAACCAACGCTAATACTCCCACTCCTTTATTAAATGTGAGATAAGTGGGCTAAGCTCCTTGATAAAAAGATATTTGATAACCTCCTTTTCTCTTTTAACAAATTATTTAAAGCCATTTATTAATAATACCAATGCAGCAATCCATATTAGGGCAATCATTGTTGCCCCCATTTTTTTGTATTTATTCTCAATACTAAATCCATTTTCCGAATTAGCCTTGCATTCTTCCCATACACTTTGGGGAATGATCTTTATAGCAATGATAACTCCTAATGGTATTAATACAATGTCATCGAGCAAGCCTAAAACGGGAATAAAGTCAGGTATTAAATCTATCGGGCTTGCTGCATATACAAGTATTAATAGTAAAAACGCTTTTTTATACCATTTAACATCTTTATGCATATATGCAAGATATACGGTTATGATTTGCTTCTTAAGTTCTTTTGCCCGTGACTTTATATTTTCTATCATAAATATGCTCCTAATATAATATCACTATTTGTTGTTATGTTTATAAACAAGCTCGCTATATTCTTCGAAGGCTTTTTGTATCTGTCCCAGTCTCTCTTTTGCAATGCTTCCAGTAAGAGCGCCGAAGTTGTCTCTTGCCTGAATCTTTACATACCATGAAATGAGTTTTTGAAGTTCTTCCTCTTCTTCTTCAAGCTCGGCAAAGGTGAACTTTTCTATCGAAATTTCCTTTTCCAGTTCTTTAAGATATTCATCGCACTTTTCTATAAACTCCTTATATTCCTCATCTCTGACATTATTAAAAAGCGAAATCACTCTCTCTTCATGCTTGTCATCAAAAAAAGCACTTTCCATTAAAAGGGCTTCACCATTGTTCGACTCAATATCTTGGGATATTTTCTGCAGAGCAAGATAATTCTCCTCATTGTACCCAAGAACCCACATTGATTGCTGTATATTAAGGGCTCCTATTTTTTTTAGGGCTCTCCATGTTGCTACTCTGTATCTTGACGGATCCGTAGGAAGATTATAATTTACAACCAGCCACTTTCTCTTTCCCATAACAGTCCCCCCTAAGTAATATCGGTTACAAATATATTAGCATATTGTAACGGCTATTACAACAAGAAATATTGCCATGCCTCCAACTGGAGACAGCCTCAGCAGCCAATGCAAACAGGCACCCAAATTGTATGGATGCCTGTTTACATTAATTTTTAGTATATCGATAAAATTATACTCTACATTAATGGGGCAAAAACGCGCAGCAATGAGCTGATAAGAGCTTTATGCCAATTGATGTTTTCAAAGCCACTTGTTGTTATTTCCTCACACACTTTCAATGTATTTAAAAAATCATTTTTCATATCATGAATGCAACTGTTCTTATAAAGCCAAACTCCACACTCAAAATGCAAGAAAAGGCTTCTATAGTCCATATTTATAGTTCCTACTACGCCATATTCATCATCCACTACATAAGTTTTAGCATGAACAAATCCAGGAGTATATTCATAAATTTTTACACCGCTCTCAATAAGATTTTTATAGTATGATCTGGTGACCTCATGAACATACCACTTATCAGGACAATGGGGAGTGATTATTCGAACATCCACTCCTCCTTTTGCAGCCGTAGATAGAGCTGTTACCATTTCATTATCGATGATCAAATAAGGAGTCATTATATAAACATATTTTTTAGCTTTGTTAATCAAATTCAGATAAATAATTTCCCCAACAGGTTCATCATCCAATGGGCTATCTGCGAAAGGCTGTACATATCCATTTCTTTCAATTTGATCCCCTATGGGAATATTCTTTCTATGCTCATTGAAATCTTCATCCATTCCTCTAAGATAATCCCACATAGATAGGAACATTACAGTCAGACTCCAAACTGCTTCACCTTTGAGCATAATGGCAGCATCCTTCCAATGTCCATGCTTTTCATTTACATTTATATACTCGTCCGCCAGATTAATGCCTCCTGTAAATCCTACATAGCCATCAATTACTGCAATTTTTCGGTGATCCCTATTATTTAATCTTGGAGACAAGATAGGGATTAATGGATNNCCAATGGATTGAAAATACAGCATTTTATGCCCAATTCTTCCAGCTTTTTATCATATCTATAAGGTAGCTTGAACAAACAGCCTGCATCATCATATATCACCCGGACGTCTACGCCTTTGGATGCTTTTTCTGCTAATATTTCCAGTATACTATTCCACATCACGCCTTCTTCAATGATAAAATACTCTAAAAATATATAATGCTTTGCTTTCTTGATTTCTTCCTT
>DPSW01000138.1 GCA_003527145.1 Clostridiaceae bacterium
AAGCCATAATCTGGCCATTGGTATTTACATCAGGAGCCGGAACGTCTACTTGTTCTCCCAATAATTTATAAGTAGCATCTATGTAGCCTCTAGATAATCTCTCTAATTCGCCTTGTGATAAGGTTTTAGGATCGACTATTATACCACCCTTGCCACCGCCATATGGAATACCGGTAACACAACATTTAAATGTCATCCATATAGATAGTGCCATTACTTCATCTCTGCTCACATTAGGATGGAACCTGATACCGCCTTTTGTAGGACCAACAGCGTCATTATGCTGAGCTCTGTAGCCAGTAAATACCTTAACGCTACCGTCATCCATCTTTACAGGGATAGCAACTTCCAGAACTTTTAAAGGCTGCTTTAATATTTCGTATACATCTGCTTCTAAACCTAATCTGTCACATGCTTCTTTTACCTGTTTCTGAGCGTTTAAGAATGGATTTAAATTATCTTGGTGTGCCATATTTTAATAGACCTCCTAATAACATAATATATAATCTAAAGCAGTCTGCCTGCTCTAAATATCATGAAGCAACTTTGGCCATTCACCTTAACATATTCTATATGGTTAGCTGAAATCCTCCTGATTATTAAAATAATTTAATATATTGGCTATTTACCGCTTTTTTCCTTATTCGAATATACATTGTATTGTTCCCAAATATCTTCAAGTTTGGCAAAGGAAGATGCAACTTTATTTTTTTCTTTAATACCAACTGCTACTATTAACGCATTAAGCAAGCTTAGGGGAGCAACCAAGGAATCTACAAAGGATTCCATGTTGCTCTTTGCAGTAAGAGTAAAATCTGAGTTTGCCGCCAAAGGTGATAAAATACTGTCAGTTATCGCAAGAACCTTTGCACCTTGTGACTTTGCGTAATGGAGAGCTTCAATGGTTTTTGATGAATACCTGGGAAATCCTATACCAATAACCAAATCATCCTTATCTACTCTGAATAGCATTTCAAAAGTATCTGAAATAGATCTGCTTGTAATGTATACATTATCCCTGATCAAATTGAGATAAAAGCCTAAAAAATCAGCTAAAGTAGTAGAACTTCTCAATGCCACAATATAAATATGCTTTGCTTCAGTGATAGACTTTACTGAAGCTTCAAAAACCTTGTACTCAATGCTGTCCATTGTTATTCTTAAATTGTCTATATCTGCTTTTAGCACCTTTTTTAAAGTGTTTTCCTCACTAGAATAGTCTGCCGACATTTCTATTCTTTGTACGGTAGTCAAACGGGTCCTTATCATTTCCTGAAGTTCACTCTGCAATTGCGGATAGCCTTCAAAATCAAGAACATTTGCAAATCTTACTACTGTAGATTCACTAACGCCTACTTTTTCTCCCAACTTTGCGGCAGTCATAAAAGCAGCCTTATCATAATTGTCCATAATATACTGAGCAATCATCTTCTGCCCTTTACTTAACCTTTGAAAGCTCAATTGTATTTTCTTCATTAAATCTTGATTTTCACTCATTTAACCTACCCCATTACTTTTTAGCATTTTCCCCCATTGCATATCCCATTTCCAGTGCTTTTTTATTCAGCTCTTCCGTGCCCTTTGGAACACGATCCAATACTGCTTCTTCCAATGCTTCCTTAGATACTATCTGAGTAAGAGCAACCAAAACGCCCAGAGCTACGATGTTAACAACCATTGGCTTGCCTATTACATTTACAGCAGTATCGATTATAGGTACCGAATATATTTTATTATTAGCACTTTGTGAATTCACTATGTGATCTACGATTATTATGCCGTCTTCTTTTATTCCTTTACCGTATTGATCAAAAGACTTCTGAGTCAGAGACAAAAATATATCGCAATTTCTTACCTTAGGAAAATCTATTTTTTCTGTAGAAATGATTACTTCAGCCTTACTGGCTCCGCCTCTTGCTTCCGGTCCGTAGGATTGAGTTTGAACAGCATTTTTGCCGTCGATTATAGCAGCTTCCGCCAAAATAATCCCTGCAAGAATAAGTCCCTGTCCACCTGAACCGCTCAATCTTATTTCATGCTTATCCATTCAATATCACTCCTTTATAAACCTATCGATGATCTTTTGGTATTCACTTGTATACTCAGGCTCCGGACTATTTTTGAATTCTCCTATAAGGAATTTTCCTTCCAATGCTTCCGGAGTCATCTTAGAAGCAGCAGATATATTAACTGCATGATCTTTCTGCCATTCCAACATATCAACGGCCGATCCCTTTTTGTTCTTTCTTCCATAGTAAGTTGGGCATGAGCTAACAGCTTCAATCAAAGAGAATCCATCATTTTTCAAACCGTTTTCAATCAAAGAAATAAGAAGGTTTGTATGATAAGCTGTTGATCTGCCGACATAAGTTGCTCCTGCAGCAGCAGCCAAAGTTGGTATGTCAAAAGCCTTATCGATATTTCCATAAGGTGCGGTAGTTCCTTTGTCAAATTTAGGAGTAGTAGGTGAATACTGCCCGCCTGTCATACCGTATATATTATTGTTAAAAACAATAGTTGTAATTCCTATATTTCTTCTGCATGCGTGGATAAAATGGTTGCCGCCTATAGCAGAAGCGTCGCCATCTCCGGTAATAACGATGACTTTCATCTCCGGATTTGCCAGCTTAACCCCCGTTGCAAAAGCCAAAGCCCTTCCGTGAGTTGTATGAAGCGTATCAAAGTCCAAATATCCTGTGGCCCTGGAAGAGCAGCCTATACCGGATACTACACAAATCTTATCTCTATCAAACCCCAGCTTGTCTATCGCAACTGTTATCGCTCTGGTAATAATGCCGTGACCGCATCCGGGGCACCAAATCTGCGGCAATTTATTGGTTCTAAAATATTCGTTAACTATAGCACTTGGCATATTAGAGCACCTCCTCAATTACTGCTGTTATTTCTTCAGGATATACTGCTTCTCCATTGACCTTATTCACTCTCTTGATTTCAGCTTTATCCTTTATTATTCTTTCAACCTCTAAAACCATTTGACCGAGGTTCATTTCTGCCACAACAAAGGTTTTTACCCTTTCTGCCAGCTCTTGAAGTCTCTTTTCGGGGAAAGGCCATACCGTAATAGGTCTGAATGTCCCCACTTTAAGTCCTTTAGCTCTTAACATTTTCATTGCAGTATCTGAAGCTCTGGATACACCGCCTATAGAAACAATAACAATATCTGCATCCTCAGTATTTTGTTCTTCCCATTGAATAATATCGTCTTTATGGGTTTCTATTTTATCCATTAATCTTCTGACAAGCTTGTCAGCTACAGAAGAGCTATTGCTCGGGAATCCGGTTTCGTCATGAACAAGTCCTGTTACATGATACCTGTATCCTTCTCCAAAGTTAGCCATAGGCGGTATTAAATCCTCATCCGCTTTATAGGGCTTATAGGCATCTTTGCTTACACCCGGTCTTTTTCTGTTTGCTATCTCTAATTCTGAAATTTCTGGGAGCTCTACCCTTTCCCTCATATGTCCTATGACTTCATCCATAAGCAGTATTACAGGCATTCTATATTTTTCTGCAAGATTGAATGCTCTTATAGTCAGCTCGAAAGTTTCTTTTACTGAAGAAGGAGTTAACGCTATAACCGGATGATCACCATGAGTTCCCCAACGTGCTTGCATAATCTCACCCTGAGCCGGTGAAGTCGGCAATCCTGTGCTTGGGCCTCCTCTTTGAACATTCACTACTACACATGGAACTTCTGATATAGATGCATAACCTAGATTCTCCTGTTTAAGTGAAAAGCCTGGACCGCTGGTTGCAGTCATGCTTTTTAAGCCAGTCAAGGAAGCTCCTATAATTGCTGCCATACTTGCTATTTCATCTTCCATTTGAATAAACTTTCCTCCAACACAAGGAAGCTTCTCTGCTGAGATTTCTGCTATTTCTGTAGAAGGAGTTATGGGATATCCGGCGAAAAACCTCATTCCTGCAGCAATAGCGCCTTCTACACATGCTTCGTTACCTTGCATCAATTGAGCCTTACGTTTCATTTTACTTCCCCCTTACGTATATTGCATAATCAGGGCATCTTAGTTCACATTGCCCACACTGTATACATTTATCAATATCTACAATTTTTACCTTATCGTGTTCTAATCCCAATACTTTTTTAGGGCAAAACTTAACACAGATACCGCATCCCTTGCACCAGTTTTCATTGATGGTTAGTTTCTCAGTTACGGTTTCATTGCTATTCATACTTCTTTCCTCCTTAAAACATAAAATTGCAATTTATATTTCATTTTTTTTATAAATATTAAAAAAATGCAATTTTGCCTTCATTTTTAGTATATAATATTATATTTTTTATTGCAATAATTAATCTATTTTTTTGATAAAAATTAAAAAGATTCGGTATAGAAGTTATACCAAATCTTTATGATAATTATTTTATGATTAAATCCCAATTTTCATTTTTCATCTTCTCCAAGGTCTCCGTGCTTGTTAAGTCAATTTTAATAGGTGTTATAGATATATAATTGTCTTTTACAGCATTTATGTCGGTATCTCCGTTGTTTTCCGTTTCAGCCAGTTCGCCTGCAAGCCAATAATAGCTCTTTCCTCTTGGATCTTTTCTTTCCTCAAAACAATTTTTATATTTCCTCACTCCCAGCCTGGTTATCTTCACCCCATTGATGAGCTCCCGCGGAATATGAGGAATGTTCACATTCATAACAATATCTTTTTCAATTCCAGTGTCATATAGCTCTTTGCATATAGCAACAGCCAGCTCAGCAGCAAGTTCAAAATCACAGTTTTCGTAACAGCAGAGGGATAAGGCAATAGACGGCTTGCCATGCATCGCTCCTTCAATAGCGGCCGATACAGTTCCGGAATATAGTACATCTGTTCCCATATTTGAACCTCTGTTGATTCCGGACACTACCAGATCAATCTCTTCTTTTAATAATACATCCAGAGCAAACTTGACACAATCTGAGGGTGTCCCGTTTATACTCCATGCATCTATGCCATTGCCATATAGATCAATACGATTGCTTCTTAAAGGCTTATGCATCGTAATGGAATGACCGCTGGCGCTTCTTTCTGATTCGGGTGAGACCACATTGACCTTGCCTAGCTTTGTTAAAGCTTTTGCCAGTTGATATATGCCGGCTGCATTAATTCCATCATCATTAGATACTAATATTCTCAATATAGCGCCTCCTCGTATAATATGTTTAAAAAAGTATTTACTTCATACAATATATTATCTGAATTTTGAATTGCAGGTGAAAAAATGATACAAATCGATGATGCAGGCAGCGGAAGCCTTATCGGAGGTACTTGCATAGGAGCTCTTCGCTGCGAAACAGGAGAGTATTATTATGAAATTATTCCTCCAATTTTATATGATAAAACCAACTTCAAGAATAAATCATACCTATATTATACTACACAAATAGTAAAAAATGCTTTAGAAATATTACAAGTAAATGAAAATGAGGAAA
>DPSW01000262.1 GCA_003527145.1 Clostridiaceae bacterium
CTTATTAACACTTTATACAAAGAATAAAATATCCCTCTGTGTAAATCAGTGCTAAATCAGTGCTAAATCAGTGTTAATCCGTGTTCCCCGTTCCCTACCCCTGTATGACGCATCATTATACCGGCGTGACGCAATGTACAAAAAATATTAAAAATAATTATCGATAATTGATATATATTTTACTGTTTTTCAACCTGGCCAGTTGAAAAACAAAAAATAACTAAGTAAAAATGAAAGGAATGTTTATAAATATGAAAAAGATAATATCACTGGTTTTAGCATTATTATTACTGGCATCCTTGACTATTGGATGCGCACCCAAGGAAGAGGCTGCACCGGCAGCAGCAGAAAATGAGAAGGAAACGGTGCTGAAGGTAGGAGCTACACCAATCCCCCATGCAGAGATATTGGAAGTGGTTAAGCCTTTATTAGAAAAGAAAGGCTTAAAGCTTGAAGTGATCGTTTTTAATGATTATGTTCAACCAAATACAGCACTTGCAGACAAAGAATTAGATGCAAACTTTTTCCAGCATCAGCCCTATTTGGATAATTTCAATAAAGAAAGAGGTTTAAACCTTGTATCTGCAGCTAAGGTTCATGTGGAGCCTTTAGGATTATATTCTAAAAAAATAAATAGCATAACCGAATTAAAAGACGGCAGCACCATAGCTATACCGGATGATGCTACGAATAATGCCAGATCATTGTTATTGCTTCAGGAAAACGGCATTATCAAGCTAAAGGATGGAGGAAGCATAAGTTCTTCGGAAAATGATGTAGTAGAAAACCCCAGAAACCTCAAATTCCAGGCTATTGAGGCTGCACAGCTCCCAAGGGTTCTGGAAGATGTAGATGCTGCCATAATCAATACCAACTTTGCAATTCCGGCAAATCTTAACCCCGTTAAGGATGCATTGCTGATAGAAGACGGAAATTCACCTTATGCCAATACGCTTGTTATAAGAGGCGGAGATGAAGGAAGAGAAGATTTGAAAGAGCTGTCCAATGCATTGAACAGTCCGGAAGTAAAGAAATTTATTGAGGAAAAATATGAAGGAGCAATAATTGCTGCATATTAGTCAAGTTTTTGTAAATCTATAAACGCACAATGAGATTGATCGAACAATAAGACAAAAAACAGAGTTTAGAGTATAATATATAGGTGGCCATTAATAATATAATTTAATGGCTGCCTATATTCTTTGTTTTTGAGGAGAACCGTATGAGTGAGTGGGTAAAGGCAATGGTAGATATAATAGTCCAATATGGAGGCTTTGGACTTTTTATAGTGTCCTTTGCCGAATCTTCATTTTTTCCTATACCTCCGGATTTGATATTGATACCATTGTCTATAATAAATCATGAGCTTGCGTTGTTTTATGCGGCTTTGACCACTTTTTCATCAGTTATAGGAGGGCTATTCGGCTACTATATCGGTGCAAAGGCGGGAAGGCCTATTTTGATGAGATTCTTTGCTGAGGAGAAGATAAAGAGAGTAGAAGAATACTTTGTCAAATATGGAGGATGGGCCGTTGCCATAGCAGGACTCACCCCAATTCCTTACAAGCTTTTCACAATAGCTTCCGGAGTATTTAAGATAAGAAAATCTGTATTTGTAAATGCTTCGATCTTAGGGAGAGGGATCAGATTCTTCGCAGAAGGGGCAATAATCTATATGATGGGAGATCAGGCCCAGAGGATAATAAGCGAATATTTTGATGTGCTTACCGTGGGAATAGCAGCAGCCGGGGCTTTGACATATTTAATATATTATTTGATCAAGAAAAAAAAGTATGGGGAGCACAGGGTATCGGCAGGTTTATTTGCCAGGGGCATCAGCAATAATAAGTATGCAGCAGCTGTTTATAAAAGGCTTGTAAACAATTATGGAGGGTTTATATTTTTGATTCTATCCATTGTTTTGATGTCCTTGTCCTTTGAATTTCTCTTTTTACAGCCCCAATATGAGCTTTTATTATATCTATATATCCCCGTAATTTCTTTGATCATAGGAATATTGTTCTACATCTTTATATTTAGAAACCCAGATAATAGCTTATGGACTTTAAAAAGCCTGCTTAAACATGCGATAGCTGCTGAAATTATTATTTTAGTTTTAGCAGCAGGATTAGCCTATGGTATAGGGAATGATATTGTGGTCCATATGGATCAAACAGTAAACAGCTGGGTAATGCCAATAAGAAGCCCTTCTTTAACAATCATCATGAAAGTGCTAAGCTTTTTTGCATCCTCTGCATTTTTACCCTTTGCCGTTGCATTTTGTTTCTGTTTGCTGGTGCTCAGGTGGAAAAGGCTAAAGTCGGGATTTATACTTTTAATAAATATTCTGGGAGCCAATTTCATTAAAATATTTATTAAAAATATATTCAAAAGAGCAAGGCCCGAGTATGCAATAATAATAGAGAAGGAATACAGCTTTCCCAGCGGCCATTCCCTTATTGGTTTTACATTTTATACAATGCTGGCATATATGGTATTCAAATATTATAATGGACCATATAAGCGCTTAATAACAGGCTTTCTAATCATCTTTCCCATCATTATTGCATTCAGCAGGCTGTATTTAGGAGTCCATTATGCCAGCGATGTTTTTGCCGGCTTGCTATTGGGAACATCTTGGCTTATAGCTTGTATAATCATGGATAATTGGAAATAATATTAAAAAATTGGACAAAAATCTGCCGTAGAATTATAATTATAGTGTCCTATTCTATCGTGCCTGAAAGCAAAGGACATTAAGCTGGTGCATAAGAGATGTTTTAAAATAACCAGTTAAAGGCACGCTGCTAAATCCATCGGTATTTCTCATATTTATGTTGAAATAAATTATATTTTGATGGAGAACTGCTGATGTTATTCTCTATAAATAAAGGAGGTGTTGTTATTGGAAAATTTAGAGGGAAATGTTATGCAAATTAACATAGAAGATGAGATGAAAAAATCCTTTATTGATTATGCCATGAGCGTTATTGTACAAAGGGCACTGCCGGATGTAAGAGACGGACTTAAGCCCGTACACCGACGTATACTATATGCAATGCATGATTTGGGATTTACACCGGATAAGCCTCATAGGAAGTCTGCAACCACAGTAGGTGAAGTGCTTGGTAAATATCATCCCCATGGTGACGCCGCCGTATACGATACTATGGTAAGAATGGCACAAGATTTTTCACATAGATATATGCTTATTGACGGTCACGGAAACTTTGGTTCTGTTGACGGAGATAGCCCGGCTGCCATGCGTTATACAGAAGCGAGGATGGCCAAGATTTCTATGGAAATGATGAGAGACATCAATAAAGAAACCGTCGATTTCATTCCAAACTATGATGAAAGCTTAAAGGAGCCTTCTGTACTTCCTT
>DPSW01000383.1 GCA_003527145.1 Clostridiaceae bacterium
AGCTTTATTTGATGGAGACAAGATGGTCCACAAGCTGGATGGCTATGAGACAAGGGTTATGCTGATGCTGCGGGGAGAATTTGAAAGAGGAACTTTTTCCCACAATGACCCTCTCAGGCCTGATCTGGATGTGGCTGTTGATCTGAGCCAGCACAGCAAGCCCAAGGTGAAGGTAGTGTTTGATGAAGGCAAGCCTGTTATTTATGTAAATATAAGATTGGATGGGACTATACTCGCCATTCAAAGCAGAATTAACTATGAGAAAACGGATATGATCGGATATCTGGAAGGCTTGATTGAGACCACTATAAAGCATCAAGCAGACGCCCTTATAGATAAGGCTAAAGAATTAAATGTAGATTTTCTTAACTTCGGCCATCATGTAGTGAAATGCTTTTCAACCATACAAGAATGGGAAAAATATAATTGGCTTGAGAAGTTTAAAGATATTAAGGCAGTTGTAACGGTGGATGCAAAGATAAGAAGGACAGGAACAATGATAAAGAGCTCACCGGTTCTGCAAAAAGGGGGCAGAAAATGATTAAGAAGTATTTTTTGCTATTATTCCTGCTGCCCTCAATTTATGTGGGCAGCTATGCTTATATCTGCTTGAAAAAGGGTGAAAAAAAAGCAGCAGCAGGTGCCTTTATAGCTGCTGCTGCGCCTTTAATACTAGCTGTAATAATGTTTTTTAGCGAATAGCCCTTTAAAGCTCAATCAGCTCATATTCCATTGTGCCCATGCCCAATTCTTCACCGTAGGAAAGCTGCATCTCTCCCTTTGTATCAGGATGCATAGCCTTAAACTTATCTTCGCCGCTTTCCATGCCGCAGCCGCAGTCGCCGATTTCACTATGAGCGTTGCCTCGCTGTTTGTTGACCAGGTCATAGCTGGCCTGATCGATTGCCACCGGATCAAAGGAAGCTAAAATACCTATATCCGGCACTATGGGAGCATCGCTCCAAGGTACGCAGTCGCATAGCGGTGTTACATTCATAACAAAATTCATGAAAGCGATTTTATTCTTTTTTGTTGCCCATGCGCCATAGGCATATTCGGTCATTCTCTCAATAAATGCATCCATGGCAGTTCCCCACTGGGGCCTTATCACATTATAGATGCACATGGATACACATTCGCCGCAGCCTATGCATTTCTCATTCTGTATGTATGCTGCTCCGTCAGCCATCACTATAGCATCGGCAGGGCAGCTCTTAATACACATCCTGCATGCTTTGCAATCCTTGCCTACTTTGGGCTTGGCTGTTGAATGCTGCTGCTGCTTGCCTGCTGCCGGTGCACAACCCATAGCCATGTTTTTTATCGCCCCTCCGAAGCCTGCCGTCTCATGGCCTTTGAAATGGGACAGCACCATCATGGAGTCGGCATAATAAACAGCAGATGAGATCTTTACGGTGTCAAAATGCTTTTTGCCGATGTGTACATCTACGGAATCCTTGCTGTAAATTCCGTCTGATATGACCAGAGGTGCATTGACTACAGCATAAGCGAAACCGTTCTCTACCGCAGTCACAAGATGATCAATCCCGTTGGCCCTGCTGCCCTTGTACAAGGTATTGGAATCTGTTAGAAAAGGCTTGCCTCCGCTTTGCTTTATTTTGTCAACTACTTGCCTGGCATATATGGGATTGATGAAAGCATTGTTTCCTCTTTCTCCAAAGTGTATTTTGATGGCTGTAAGCTTTTCAGGAGCGACTATTTCGCTGAATCCTGCCTTATCAAAAAGCTTGGCCACCTTTTTTGATATGCTTTCAGAAGGCTTTCCGGCTCTCATATTAAAAAAATAAACCTTTGATTTCAAATATATCCCTCCGTATGTGTGTTTTATAAAAAATGCGAAGCATTTNNTTAGGGTATTCCTTTAGGGTCATAGGTTATGGCAAAATCCGTGCTCCCCGCTTCCCCGTATTTTTCGTAACCTATACAACATTATACTATTTGTTACACCAATATTAAATATACAGGCTGCCTAATATTGAAGGCAGGCCCGCCAATTGGTATAATCTATATGTAAAAATGAGATGAGGTGTATATTGATGGATTTTTATAAAGAGGCGCTCGGATACAAAGAGTTATTGGTGAATATTAGGAGAGACCTTCATCGAGAGCCGGAATTGGGCTTTGAAGAATATAAAACCTCTGAAAAGATCAAGAAATTTCTTGACAGCATAGGGGTCGAATATGAAAGCATTGCTAAGACAGGAGTAAAAGCTATTATAAGAGGAAAGGGAGATAAAACTGTAGCATTGAGGGCAGATATGGATGCCTTGCCCATCCAGGACAAAAAAGAACGCTCATACAGCTCACAAATAGGAGGCAAAATGCATGCCTGTGGGCATGATGCCCATGTGACGGTGCTTTTGGGGGCCGCTATGATCTTGAAGAGCATGGAANNGGAGACTGTTGGAGGGGCCAGATACATGATAGAAGAAGGGGTTCTGGAGAATCCTCATATTGATGCGGTGATAGGGCTCCATGTAGATGAAAGCCTGAAAAGCGGCACTATAGGTTTGAAACCGGGTGTAGTGCATGCTGCCTCGAATCCCTTTGCAGTAAAAATAAAGGGGAAGGGTGCCCATGGAGCCCATCCGGATATGGGAATANNATAAATGCACTGCAGACATTGATAAGCCGTGAAACTTCTCCTACTGAAGCGGCAGCGCTGACAGTCGGGTCTATACATGGAGGCACTGCAGAGAATATTATACCTGATGAAGTGGAGATCAAAGGAACTATGAGAACCTTAAGCAAGGAGCATAGAGAAAGGCTGAAGGTCAGGTTCAAAGAGGTTGTGGAAGGCGTTTCATCCTCTATGAGAGGAACTGCTGAAATAAGCATGATAGATGGCTATCCATGCCTTTATAATGACGGCCCTATGCTTGAATTCGTGCGTAAAACAGCTTCAGAGCTGATAGGCGTCAGCAATATTGCCGATATTGTCAACCCAAGCCTCGGTGTGGAAAGCTTCGCCTACTTCTCTATGTCAAGGCCCTCTGTTTTCTACTTCCTCGGCTGCGGGAACAAGGATAAGGGAATAATCCATCCTGCTCACAACAGCCTGTTTGATATCGATGAGGATTGTTTGCCTGTAGGTGCTGCACTGCAAGCTGCATTGGCATACGGTTTTTTAAATAATAATAAGTAATCTCACGCTATATATTTACAGAAAAGAGGAAATACTATACAATGTAAATGCAAATAACTTGCAAATAGGAGGTATAGTATGAGAAAAACTATTTTATTTGTATCATTGATTTTAGCATTGACGTTCTCGGCAGCAGCTTGCAAAGATGCTTCCAACGCCGCAGAAAACAGCGGCACAGGGAAGTTAAAGATATTTACAAGCTTTTATCCTATGCATTTCATAGCCAAGGAAATAGCTCAGGACAAGGCGAAAATCATAAACATGATACCTGCCGGAGTGGAACCTCACGACTGGGAGCCCACCCTTAAGATCATGGCCCAGCTCCAGGAAAGCGATATCTTTATATATAACGGAGCGGGTATGGAGCGATGGGCTGAGCGGGTGATCAAAAATCTGGATTTGAACAGGACAAAGGTTGTTGAGGCAAGCAAAGACATAGAGCTTATAAGAGGGGAAGATGCAGGGACTAGTCTTGAACATCCTGCAGAAGAAGCCCACGGACATGACGAGAATGATAATGATCCTCATGTATGGGTAAGCCCTGTAAATCTGAAAAAG
Source organism: Clostridiaceae bacterium (assembly GCA_003527145.1). Classification (GTDB taxonomy): domain Bacteria; phylum Bacillota; class Clostridia; order Lutisporales; family Lutisporaceae; genus Lutispora. The sequence continues at coordinate 3,725 of DPSW01000383.1, forward strand.
GAAGCGGCCAATGTATTGAATGCCTTAATAGAGAAGGACAGCAAAAACGAAGCTTTTTATAAAGAAAATTATGATAAGCTCTCACAAAGGCTTGATAAGCTGGATAGTGATATCAGAGAAGCCGCCAAAGGCTTTAAGGGCAATACTATTGTGACCTCCCATGAGGCCTTCGGATACTTTGCCAAAGAATATGATCTAATCCAGATCCCTATAAGGGGAATCTCACCTCAGCAGGAGCCGAGTACGGCAAAGCTGGCTGAAATAGTTAAGCTTTGCAGAGATAAAGATATCAAATATGTTTTTGTTGAGAAGTTTGTCAGCCCCAAATATTCTGAGACCATAGCCAAAGAGATCAAAGGCGAGGTGCTGACCTTAAATGCGGCACACGGCTTGACGGAGGAAGAAGAAAAGTCTGGCATAGATTATATATCCATCATGTATGATAATCTGAAAAATCTTGAAAAGGCTTTAGGAGGAAATAAGTAAAGGAGTTTTTTGACCGTATTGTTTTCAAATGGCACAAAAGGTGCAGTGATGATGGTAGAAAAATGAAAATACAGGGGGTTTTATGATAAAAATAGGTGTGATTTCTGATACCCATATACCAAGAAGGGCCAAAGCACTGCCTGATTTTGTGTTTGAAGCCTTTCATGGTGTAGATCTCATCTTGCATGCAGGAGATTTGCTATCTGAAGATGTTGTCACAGACTTGGAAACCATAGCTCCTGTCTATGCAGTAGCAGGAAATAATGACAGCTTCGGCATATACGAGAAATACGGCGACAGGAGAATAGTAGAATCGGGAGGCAAGAGAATAGGACTCACTCACGGCTATGGCCATAATAAGACCTTTTTGAATGCTTATGCGGAATTTTTAAGCGATGATGTAGACTGCATAGTATTTGGGCATAGCCATGTGCCTTACAATGAAATTATGGAGGGCGTATTGCTCTTCAACCCGGGATCCCCTACAGACAGAAGATTTCAGCCAAAGTTCTCACTGGGCATTCTTTATGTTGATAGTTCGATAAAAGGTGAGATACTATATTTTGATTAGTCTCAAATAAATGAATATACCATGTAGCCCCCTAATATATATAATATAGAACTTTTAGGGGGTGAAGAGATTGAGAAGAAAACTTTATATTATATTGGTTGTTTTATTATGTATCACTTTGACAGGCTGCAGCAATCCATTGGCCTCTCTGAGGGAATTTTTTAACAAAAAAACAGCAATAGATATAAAGCTGCCGGAAGACGAGATTAAAGAAACAGACGACTTGAGCGAGGTATCATCGGAACAGCCGGAAAATACAAGAGCCACCGTTCTATATTATAAAGATGCTGAAAATCTTTTGGTACCTGTCATGAGATACATACCAAAGGGCGATATGGGATTGGCAAAGGCTGCAATAAAGGGCATCATATATAGCCAGGAGTTGGCTGAGGATATAAAGCCTATAGGCCTGTCTCCCACGCTGCCCCAGGGCACTAAAATCAATGGTGCAGTAATAAAAGACGATGGCTTGGCCTTATTGGATATGTCCAAGGAATTTTTAAGCTTTGGCAGTGCGGAAGGAGAAGAAATAGGGGTCAAGGCTCTGGTATATACCTTGACTGAGTTCTCCAATATTAAATCGGTGCAGATAAGGATTGACGGAAAGCAAATCGATGAAATGCCCTTCGGGACAAAAATAGGAGAAAATCTGAAGCGCTCGGAAATCAATTTGATAAAGCCAGAAAAATTAGGTGATAAATTATCGAAGGTTATGGTATACTATCAAAAGAAGGGCACCGGACGTTATTCATATTTTGCACCTTTGACAAAGCTGGTTTCGGGATATACGAATAGCGCTGAAGCCGCATTGAATGTACTCCTCGAAGGGCCGGACCCCAAAACTGGACTCAAGAACCCCTTCCCTGTAGGGACTAAACTTTTGGGAGTGGAAGTAAATGATGGGGTTGCTTATGTAAACTTTTCTGAGGAAATACTTAATGTTTCGACCTTAGCAGAAGAAAGAGCAATAGTAAAAGCTGTAACACTCACACTAAGGGAATTTCCGGCTATAAAAAAAGTTAGACTGTTTGTGAACGGCCAAACCGTAGAAAATACTGAAAGCATCGGTTCAAATGAATATCTGGACGTACCTGTGTTTGTGAACTTTTATGAATAGCAATTGATATCCACTTGGGTTAACTCAAGTGGGTTTTATTTGAAACTATAATAACCAAAAGATGTTTGAAAGGATGAAAGAAATGGAGAGAATAGATGGTAGAGCACTGAATCAGCTCAGACCTGTTAAGATTACGCGAAATTACCTGAAGCATGCTGAAGGCTCTGTACTCATTGAGATGGGAGATACAAAGGTGATATGCACCGCCAGTGTAGAAGAAAAGGTGCCGCCTTTCATGAAAGGTCAAGGCAGAGGTTGGGTGACCGGAGAATACGGCATGCTTCCCCGTTCTACCGAAGTCAGAAAGCCAAGAGATTCAACCAGGGGCAAGGTAGACGGAAGAACTATGGAAATACAAAGGCTTATAGGCAGAGCTTTGAGATCCGTGGTAAATTTGGAAGCACTAGGAGAGATTACCGTTTTTATAGACTGTGATGTTATACAAGCAGATGGAGGCACCAGGACGGCTTCTATAACAGGAGCTTTTGTGGCGTTGGCAGATGCTTTGCATAAGCTTAAAATCCAGGGGAAAATATCAAGGATACCTTTGGATAGCTTTGTAGCTGCAGTCAGTCTAGGAATAAAGGAAAGCAATATCCTGCTGGATTTAAATTATGCGGAGGATTCTACCTGTCAGGTAGATATGAATATAGTGATGACGGAGAAAGGCCATCTGGTTGAGATACAGGGCACAGGCGAAGAAAAGCCCTTTACAAAAGAAGAGATGGAACAAATGCTAAGATTGGGGGAACAAGGCATAAAAGAATTGATAAGGATACAGAAGGAAAGCCTTGGAGAACTGGCTGGTATAATAGGAGATGAATGTAATGGAAGTAGTAGCAGCAACAAATAATCAGCATAAATTGGAAGAAATAAGGGCTATACTGAAGGATGTGGGCTATGAGGTGCTTTCCTTGGACCAGGTAGGCATAAAGATAGATATAGAGGAAAATGGGAGCACCTTTAAGGAAAATGCTTTGATAAAGGCCAGGGCCATATGGAAGCTCACGGGCAGACCGAGCATTGCAGATGATTCCGGCCTTGAGGTATTTGCCCTAAGGGGCGAACCGGGAGTTTACTCTGCGAGGTACGCAGGTGTGGAAGGCGATAAAAAAGACGCAGCCAATAACAAGAAGCTTCTGGACAATATGAGAAGTGTCCCCAAAAATGGGAGACAAGCCAGGTTTGTAAGCTCTATAGCTCTTGTTTTGTCAGACGAAGAGGAAATAGTAACAGAAGGCTATATAAATGGAAGTATAGGCTTTGAGGGAAAAGGAGAAAATGGATTCGGATACGATCCGCTTTTCATAATCTCAGGATTGGACAAGACTATGGCTGAATTGACTTCAACGGAAAAGAACGAAATAAGCCATAGAGCAAATGCATTGGAAGGATTAAAGAACATTTTGATTCAAAAGAAGGCATAAATATCGCATAAATTGAACAACAACGCAGAAACTAAAAGATAGAGCAAAGAAAATCACATGATAGAGTAAATTTAAATATTGACTGTGGAAGAAATTTCTTTTATACTTAGATGAGTTTCCGCTATAACCAACCCTTTGGAAACAGTTAAAAATTGTTGTTGACAGAGCTTAAATCAGA
>DPSW01000217.1:0-1308 GCA_003527145.1 Clostridiaceae bacterium
CTTTGACAGCCAGCTTTATTATAGACTTGCCCTGGGGATTCTCTTCATTCTTCCATTTGAAATGCTTAAGGTCTATACCCTTTCCAAAAACCTCTTTGAATAATCCAGATACCCCTGGCCAACTGTTGTCCTCATAGTCCTTTATCGTGTAATCCGGGTTCAATAAATCTCACCTCTAACCTGACTCAATAGTTTATCTTTAATATTATAGCATATATGAAGATGTATAGACATAAAAAAAAGCCCGCAAAGGGGCAGAAACCATGAAATTAAATTTATCATTTTGTCATAAATAACACGCCCAGCGTGTTTGGCCCACAGTGAGACGAAATCGTACATCCTGCTCGTGTGACCAATATTTCCCGAAATCCCGCAATATTCTGTATAGTTTCCTTTACAAGCTCAATTCTTTCTTCAGATATGCCGGAATGGGTGATAAAAATTCTATCGAGTTTTATATTTGGATATTGTTCAAGTCTATCTATAGTGTATTGCTTAAGCACTTTATCCAGCGTACCGCGATACTTTTTCCCTACGCTCATCTTTCCGTCTGTATTATCCACTTCAATGCAGGGCTTTATATTCAATATATTTGCCCCCAAAGCCGCTAATGCCGAGCATCTTCCGCCTGCATGCAAAAATTCAAGGGTATCGATTATAAAGCTGGCGTGAACTTCAGCTTTTATGTCATTTATCTCCTGCACTATCTTGGGAGCTTCCATCCCTTGGGCTATGCGCTCAGCCGCCTCTATGACGAGCAATCCTGTGCCGGTCGAAAGGTTGCAGGAATCAATGGGATAAACATTGCCAAGCTCTTGAGCAGCTATGCAGCAGTTTTGATATGATGAAGAAAGCCCGGAGCCAAGGTTGAAATGAATAACCGAGTATCCTTCATCGGTCCATTTTTTGAAATAGTCTACAAATTCCCGAACATTGATTGCTGCAGTTTTGGGTATTATATGATAGCGGCTATAAGCATTATAGATATCGTCTGCAGTTATGTCCATACCATCCTTATATTGATCATTGCCTAATATGACATGCAGAGGATGTATATTTACCTGATAACGCTCCTTCAGCATATCATCAAGATCACAGGTGCTGTCTGCACTCAATACGATTTTGCCCACCATCTTCACCTCAAAATTTATAGTATCGATTATACAAAAAGACTCATTATAATACTTATATATTTCAATCGTATGAATTTATGCTTTTTTACCTGCAGGAGAATTAATCCATACTTTTTCCGAGGTTACTTCCCATCTATCAGCAGCATCCTTGCATTTAGCGGTCAAAAGATCAACA